>NZ_MRCC01000006.1 GCF_001904655.1 Chroogloeocystis siderophila 5.2 s.c.1
TGTTACGCGGTGTAAAGGTTGCTGATATCGTCACGATCCTGGGTAGTGTAGATATTATTATGGGTTCGGTGGACCGGTAAAAGTTTTCTTGTGTTAATTGTAATGAGTAACTACGAACAAGTCTTTATGTTGCCTTGGTTGTTAGTGTTGCTTGAGGCAAAGTTGATTGCAGCACTTCTTTGAAAACTAGAGCAATGATTTTGGGATGAAATAAAGCATTTGGTGTTTTTAGCATATGCATGACTTGGAGAAACTGCGATCGCACCTCAACACTTTTGGTAGATAACAGCATGACCCGATCCATATACCAATGCATCAGCTGTGTTTTTTGACCAGGTGACTTGCCTTCCGTACCGCGATAACGGTAATCTTCACTCGTTGCGAGTGTCCAAGGAACCACGTTAACTTGCGCTAATTGAGTTTGAAAGCGTTTTCCTAAGCCAGAAAGACCTTTTTTGAGACATTGATCTAAAGTTTCTGCTGCGATCGCTGCTGTTGTCATTCCTTGTCCATATACCGGATTGAACGCACACGCTGCATCGCCTGTGACAATCAAACCTTCTGGCATTCGGTGTAATTTTTCGTAATGACGGCGGCGGTTTTCGGTAGCGCGGTAGCTATATATTGGCGAGAGAGGTTTAGCATGTTTGATTGCATCGTAAAGTAGCGAACTACGCAGACTCCTTGTAAATTCGAGGAAACCAGCTTCGTCTGTGGGTGGATAGTCTTTATCTCCTCCGCCTAGAGAAACCAGCCAGCGAACGCCTTCAATAGGTAACATTAACCCTCCGCGTGTCACATTTGGTGGTGCGGCTTGCAAATACAAAGCTTGCCAATCGCTTGAGAAGTTTACAGGAGGTTGATAAATGCGACTTGCGTAACCAACATGAGAATTTACAATAGTTTCTTGCGGCGGTTCGTAACCAAGTGCTGTCAACCACTGCGGTGTTTTGGACGTTCTTCCACTTGCATCGACGACAAGATCGGCAAAGATTTGTTGTTCACTCACGCTTTTGGGATCTAATTGATTGTGCAAACGCACTTGCACACCAGTAATCGCACTTCTATCAGAATTAGCGAGTAAACTCGTCACTTCAGATTTGGTAATAAAGCATACCTGGGGACATTGCATCAACCGTTGACGGACACCCCATTCCAATAAACTGCGGCTGCTAGCGAACAACATCACGCCAGAAGTAAAGCGAATACCCCACCCCGCTGGATTTAGCCAAGCAACATCTTTTGCCATGTCAATCTGTGATGCACCCGCAGCAGATAATTCTGTATGCAAGCCTGGAAAAAGTTCTTCCAAAATCATCGCCCCCCGCATTAATAACGCGTGGACGTGATGCGATTGCGGAACGCCTTTACGCGGTACAGGGTTTTCAGGAAGGTAATCGCGTTCAATAATCGTGACTCGATCAAAGTACTTCGTCAAAACTCGACCAGTCACTAGCCCAGCGATACTACCACCAATTACAACCGCATGGCTACCTTGATGCGACGATAATTCAGGATACATTTGGTAACTCCTGTAAAGACTGTCCCCCAACAGCAAGCCCAGGAAAACGCATCTTCCCATAACGCACTTGCTTAGTTTAGAACTCTACAAACTCTCCACCCCTAATTACAGAATTCCCCTAAATCTTTGCGTCTGGAGTGGTTCGTTAAACTCCCGAAAACACTACCCAGCAACACTCTCAATCATTTCAAGATGTTTCGGCAACAAATCTGCCAAAGCATAACGTTCTAATACCTTTTCCCTTGCCTTAGCACGAAGTTCTGCCATGCGTGTAGGATGATCCAGCACTTGATCAACGCGATCTGCAATTTGCTGCGGTGCAAAGAAATCAACAAGTAACCCATTCTCGCCATCTTGAATGACTTCCGCAACAGGTGCAGTATTAGAACCTATTACCAAACACCCCGTAGACATGGCTTCAATCATTGACCAAGATAAAACAAACGGGCGCGTCAGATAAACATGAGCCGAGGACGCTTGAATTACTTGCAGATATTGATTGTAAGGTAACGAGCCAGTAAAATGCACCCGCGACAGATCCAAGGGGACTTTTTTGAGCATAAACTCTTTGTAAGATTCGCCATCGGGTAAAGATTTACCGTAGCAAACGCGCTCAGAACCTACAATAACAACGTGACAATTGGGGCGACGTTCTTGAATGTAGGCGATCGCTTCGATAAACTGCGGAAAACCGCGATACGGTTCCATCCCTCGCGCTACGTATGTTACCAGTTCGTCAACGCCGGATAAATCGAGATTTGGTAACACCAACTTTACACCAGGTTTGGGCTTGAAGTATTCAGTATCAACGCCATCATGCAGCACAGAAATTTTACTATGGAATTCTGGCGGAAACTGCGCGCGTTGCCAATAAGTCGGAGACAAACCGCGATCGCAACTGTACAAATCAATTAAAATCGGTGCATTCTTAATCCGAATCCGCGCGATATCATCAATATTTAAGGGATCGCTTGGGTCAAAATCGGCATCTGAGCCACGCGCATGATAGAACCATTCAAAATAACAAATCAGTGGTGTATTCGGAAATGCATCTTTAACAAACAATGTCGGTCCCCACCCCGAATGTCCGCAAATGACATCAGGAATGAATTGACGTGCTTTCAATTGTTCAGCTATTTTATAGACTGCTTGTCCGTGTAATACTGCACTTTCCAATGGTCTAACATAATGATGTGTTGATGGATGCGGGTTGCGACTTGGCTCAAAAATTGCTTTGTAAATATTTGGTAGCGAAACATCTTGATTTTTAGTACAAAAAACAACTTGATTGTTTGGATCGCTAGCAAGCACTTGTGCAATATGACGATATTGCGCTGGAAAATTGGTATGAAGAAATAATATGCGCATCTATATTAAATCGTTTGAATTATCAGTAAGTTTTATGCAGTGATCACAGAATATTTGATTTTATAGAATTACCGCAGGTATGTATACAATTAGACTTGCGTTTAAGGCTATATAAAATCCCCCAACTGCGGGCAGGGCAATTTCATTGTCAGGGTAAAAAAACTAAACTAATCTCAAAGCTCATCATCTTGGGAGCAATATTAGGTTACTGTTGAAACTCTACCAAGCGACTGAACAGATTTTCAATACTCAACGCGGTTATCGTCGCCTCTATCTAAGTCTATCGCCCTGCTTTATTGTTAATTCAGCAAGTCGCCTCGATTTCAACCGCTATGCGATGCTTGGCTAATCTAATTCGACCTTGTTTTCCTTCAGCTACAATGAAACAGCCCTGCCAGAATTGGGCGGATGTTGATGAGGTTGAGTTCTCCTAGTTCTGAGCGAGAAGATAAGGGAAAAACTTTATTCATGGAGTTAGGGGCAGACATACGACATACTCTGAAATGCCGCTTGTTTTAATCTAAAATCTTAAATTCAATTATGAGTAGTCAAAGTATAAATCAAACGCTAGAGACAACAATACCGATCGCCGCACCGCAACCACTGTTGGGTTTAAGTTTGCCTGAATTAACGGATTGGGTAGTTTCTCAAGGACAACCTGCGTATCGCGGACGACAGCTATACGAGTGGATTTACAAAAAAGGCGTGCGATCACTTGTAGATATTTCTGTGTTTCCCAAAACTTGGCGTGCGGCGGTTGCTGATGTTTCAATTGGGCGATCGCAAATCCACTACCGTTCGGTTGCACCGGATGAAACCGTAAAATATCTTCTGCAACTTGCGGATGGAAAAATTATTGAAACTGTTGGTATTCCCACTGAAAAGCGCCTCACAGTTTGTGTTTCTACGCAAGTTGGTTGTCCGATGGCGTGCGATTTTTGCGCGACAGGAAAAGGCGGCTTTATGCGTAACTTAGTAGTACACGAAATTATCGACCAAGTTTTAACTGTTCAAGAAGACTTGCAACGCCGTGTTAGTCATATTGTTTTTATGGGTATGGGTGAACCGTTGCTAAATACCGCACATGTCGTCGCCGCAGTCAAATCTTTAAATCAAGATGTTGGCATCGGACAGCGTGGAATGACAATTTCTACAGTTGGTATTCCTGGGCATATCATACGCTTAGCACAGTATCAACTCCAAGCGACCCTTGCTGTTAGCCTTCATGCTGCTAATCAAGCACTGCGAGAAAAATTGATTCCGAGTGCGCGTCATTATCCGTTAGAAAATTTAATCGACGAATGCCGTCAATACGTACAAATGACTGGTCGCCGAATTACTTTTGAGTACATTCTCTTGGCTGGAGTAAATGACAATATAAAACAAGCAGCCGAGTTAGCTCAACTGCTACGTGGGTTTCAAACTCACGTTAACTTAATCCCCTATAACCCCATTCGGGAAGCGGACTACCAACGTCCCACTTTTCGCGGAATTCAAGCTTTTGTTGACGTCTTGCATCAACATCAAATTGCTGTTAGTGTGCGTTACTCGCGTGGTTTGGAGGCTGATGCTGCTTGTGGGCAATTGCGGGCAACGCAAGCTTAGACGCTCAGCATCTACACCTGGCGCGTAAGCTTCTACTACTTTACCTGTTTCAGCACAAGTCACCATCAAGTAATCGCAGCAGGAGCATTGTGTCCGGATCAATCGACTTTGGGGTATATGATGGCGTTCACCCTCACTGCCGCAGTTAGGACACCTAATTTTTTGTACAAGCATTTTAAACCTCTGGAAGCAAGCAGTTTTAAAAAAGAAAATTTAACTTGGCAAATTAATGAATATACAGGATTAAACAAAAAGCAACAAATCTTAACTTTGTAGCTAAATTGTGACCTAGTTATCTAAGAAATCTGTTTCTCCTATACCTAGCTTGCCATTACACAAACGAAGTTGTCATATAACCTGGGGGATAGAAAGTAACAAAATAGTTTTGAATTTACTTTTATTTTTGCTGATCCCCGACTATATTTCTCTTGTATTGTACTGTTTTAATCTAATTTATGTAGATATTTAACTTTAAATTCAATTTTAATTAAATGGCTTTGCAAAAACTGTTGTCTGCATAACAAAGCAACCTCTAATTTGCCTTATAGTGGCGCTTTCGCCATCTATATTTAACATTTACTTAAGATTTCGGTTCTGCCCAGGGATAGATTAACGAGTAGTAAAAAACTAAAAATGCCGATTTCAGTATCGGCACCTGTCAATCACGTCTAATTAATACTAGATAATTTCTACCTTAAGAAGGATGAAAATAATTATAAATTTCTTGCGCTAGGTGTGAACCAATTCCTGGTGCGGCGGCTAATTGCTCTGGCGTCGCTTGACGAATATAGTCAATCGAGCGGAAATGAGCTAAAAGCTGTTTTTGTCGGTGATATCCCAAACCAGGAATTTCATCTAAGCGCGATCGCCGTAATTTATCATTACGCTGCTGGCGGTGGAAAGTAACAGCAAAACGGTGTGCTTCATCGCGCAAGCGTCGTAGTAATTGTACTCCTGGTTGTTCGGCTTCAGTTAGTAAGGGCTGCGACTCGCCTGGTAAGAAAATTTCTTCGCGCTGCTTCGCAAGGCTAACGACGCGCAACTCATCCATTAAATTCATTTCTTGCAATACCGCCACAACGGAGGATAACTGTCCCTTACCACCATCAATCATCACAAGATCAGGCCAATCAGGATTACCTACGCGCTGTAGTTGCAGATCTTCGGCATACTTACGAAAGCGACGCTGAATAACTTCAGCAAGGCTGGCAAAATCATTCGAGTGACCAGATGTCACCGTCGGATTCTTAATTTTATAGTGGCGATAGTATTGCTTCGCGGGTAAACCATCGATGAAGACGACTTGAGACGCTACAGCGTTCGAACCTTGAATATGCGAAATGTCGTAACCTTCAATCCGGTGCGGTAAATCAGGTAAGTCAACAATTGCGGCAAGATCCTCCATCGCTTGCGTATTACGATCGCTCAATTTCTGCGCGCGTTGTAATTCGTATTGTGCGTTACGTTCCACCATCTCAATGAGTTCGGCTTTGGTAGCACGTTGCGGCGCGACAATTGTCACTTTTCGCGCTTTGCGATCGCTCAACACATCTGCAAGCATTTCCGCATCGGGTAATTCATGCTGTACCAAAATTTCTGTAGGAATTTCTACCGAATCAGCAGTTTGGTAATGTTCCTCTAAGACTCGTTGTAAAATGGCTCCAGGTTCAGCGTGCGCGTCTGCGACAAATCCCAAGCGTCCGACTAACTGTCCCGCCCGAATCTGAAATAACTGTACGCAAGCATGATCTTCATCAGCGGCAAGCGCGATCGCATCGCGCGACACTGTATCATCAGGTAACGATACCTTTTGCTCTGCACTCAATGACTTTAACCCCGCAATCTGATCACGAATTCGTGCTGCGGATTCAAAATTCAGTGCTTCTGCTGACTTGTGCATCTGTTCAGTGAGAATATCGATCAGTTCCTGCGTTCTACCTTGAAATACCATTGCTACCTTTTGTACGGTTTTGCGGTATTCTTCTGGAGAAATCAGTTTTTGACACACACCTGGACACCGCCCCAAATCGTAGTTAAGACACGGACGATCTTTAAACAGCGGTTGCGGACGTTGTTTTAGTGCAAAAATTCGCTTCGATAACCTTAAGATATTACGTAGTAACCGCGAGTCAGTGTACGGTCCATAAAATTTATCTTCTTTTTTACCTTGACGACGGTTGCGTGTGATAAAGATGCGCGGATATTCTTCTGACCACGTAATACAGACGTAGGGATATTTTTTATCATCTTTGAGCAGCACATTAAAATACGGCTGATGCTGCTTAATTAAGTTTGCTTCGAGGGCTAGTGCTTCAGCTTCTGTATCTGTGACAATAAATTCAATCTCTGTTACCTGTCGCACCATCAGCGCGATGCGATCGCTGAGTTTCTGTGATTCCCGAAAGTAAGACCGAACCCGCGATCGCAATTTTCGTGATTTACCGATGTACATAATGCGATCGCTAGCATCACGCATCAAATAAACCCCAGGTTCCGCCGGAACCTCTTTTAAACGTTGTGCTAAACGTTCTGAGTCTTTGACGAGTGGTAGTATTTTTGTCACTAGTGTCTTAGATGGCAGTGCGTGCGATGTCATTTTGATACGAAAATTGAATATCTGTTGAATTACGCTTTTTGCAGATTTACTACCACGTGTTAGCTGGCTGAACCTCCAAAAAGCTTAAGATATAATTTGTAACCTTTGAACGCTGACTCATAGGCTTTATAGTTGACCTTTTCAGTTTAGCTATGAAGATCTACTGATTGCCGTATATCAATCCTAGAGGTGACTACAGCATTCGACTGCTCAAATTTTATGGTGATAATACTGATTTTAAATTTTATGCTTGTTTAATATAATACTTGAAAAATTAGCGTTTAAAGTTACTATCAAATTCAGGCTGGCTAAGATGAAATTATAAAGAGTAGGAGCAAGTAAGACTGACATTTATATTGTCAAAGTTTATCTTAGTATCTAGAACAAATATAAAATTTTATACTTATACGCTTCCCTAAAATACAAAGCACAGCCATGAATTTGGAAGAATTTGAGACTAAATATCGAAATACGATTGAACACAGCCTCAACCAATTGCAAACAACTGTTTTGTTGTTAGCACAATTAGAAGCAAATATCGCTTCTGTTAGCAAAGAGATCCAAACTCTCAGCCAAACTGTAGAAGAATTTATCAACGAACAGAAAACAAAGTAACCAGATTGACCTATTTAAGTAGCCAATTCTTCTTTAATTGCTTGTTTCAACTCTGTCAAATTGACTGGCTTAACAAAATACCGTGTTGCGCCTAGACTTAATGCTCGCTGTTGATCGGCGCTAAAAGCAAACGCAGAAACTACAAATATAGGAATGTGTTGCCAGTCGGCGCTGTTTTTTAGCTTCTCTAATAAAGTGTAGCCATCAATATCTGGTAACTTTAGGTCTAATAAAATAAGTTGAGGCTGAAACTCGATCATCTTTTGAAAAAAGCACGTACCATCAGCTAAGCTGAGAATCTCATAACCGCAAAAACTTAGGTAATCATCAAGCATCTGGCGGTTCAAAGCGTTATCTTCTACGATAAGAATTTTGCTGCGGACGTTAGCAGATGGGATAACAGCACTTGCATCAACCGTAGAACTTTGCTGATCGCTATTCACAACTTCTTCAGATATATTAGTCACTAACCGTAACATTTACAAGTAAAGTCTTCCTCATGCCATAGGACTATAATATTTTTTGAGAATTACTTAATCATAGAAAAATATTTATATTAATTTTATCTTTATTTAACAGTTATATACCTAAACAAGCAAAAAAGCTATTAATTTAGCAAAATCGCTATTTTTATAGCAAACTGTTCTAATGTATAAAGTTACAGGATACGAGGTAGTGACAGAAGTCATATTATTTGAATAAACAGCATGAGCGTATACAAAGAATTGCGTGACGCTTGAGTAATATTTTTTGTATAAAAAGCATAAAAAAGAGAAATTTAAGCTTAAATAGTTAAAAACACGTAAATTGGCTTAAAATCGGATATTTTCTAGTTAATGCTGAGTCTCATAAGCGCTTTGAGCGAATAGCGGCTCAAAAAGTGAGCAATGGCTGTTGAGGAAGGGTGCTAGATTGATAAACTTTTGATTGGCGATCGCCAATTTAAGGTATTCTGAGCTTAAGATTTTAAAATTATTTAAGATTTTGATAAAAAGTAATTATTATAGCTCGCTTGGAGAACAAAGCGATGGCCGCTGACTATCCTGATATTGATATTGCGCCGTTGATTGACCATGCGCTGCTAAACCCCACAGCAACCGCAGACCAAGTACAACAGTGTTGCGAACAAGCAGATCGCTTTCAATTCGCGACTGTTTGCGTGTACCCAACTCATGTCCGCCAAGCCGCCGAACTGTTGCATGGAAAAAAACCGCAAGTTTGTACAGTGATTGGATTTCCAACAGGCGCTACGACTTCTGCGGTTAAGCTTTATGAAGCACAAGAAGCTGTAGATAATGGCGCAACTGAGTTAGATGTTGTGATTAACCTCGGCTGGCTCAAAGCGGGTAAAACTGAGCAATTGCACCGCGAAATTGCTGAAATTTGCGAAGCAACAGGAAAAACAGTCAAAGTGATTTTGGAAACTACCCTATTGACAGATGCGGAAAAACGTCTCGCAGCAGAAATATGTATGGATGCTGGGGCAGCGTTTCTAAAAACAAGTACGGGTTGGAATGGAGGGGCAACAGTTGCGGATGTAAAACTTTTAAAAGAAGTTGCCAAAGATCGCGTAGGTATTAAAGCATCTGGTGGAATTCGCACAATCGAACAAGCTTTTGACTTGATTATGGCAGGTGCAACACGGTTAGGTACTTCCCGTGGTCCAGAATTGATTCGCCAACGCGATAACCTGGATAAAGAGGCAGTAGATTTAGAAGGATAAGGTACGCTTAAAGGCTAAAAGTCTTTATTTATTGCCTTTTACTTTTAATGCTTTGCTATTTTCTCTAGCCCTCAGCACTTATGTTTATGAGCCGAACCTACAAAGCTACTGGAATAAATTTGAAGAGTATGGCGTTAGGCGAATCAGACCGCTTGCTGACAATTTTAACGCGCGAGTTTGGTTTGGTTCGAGCAGTAGCACCAGGTTCGCGAAAGCACAATTCTAGCTTAAGTGGCAGAAGTGGTTTGTTTGTCGTCAATGAGTTGTTGATTGCGAAAGGGCGATCGCTCGATAAAATTACGCAAGCTGAAACCAAAGAATCTTATCCAGGCTTAAGTCAAGATTTGGGAAAGTTAGCCGCTAGTCAGTACTTAGCAGAAATTGCGTTATATCAAGCTTTAAGCGAACAACCGCAAGCAGAATTATTTAGCTTACTTCGCGAACACCTTAGCAGGTTAGAACAATTACCTAGAAATCAGCCGCGTTGGGCGATCGCTTACCTCAGCCATGCGGTTTTTCACCTCCTAGCGATCGCCGGAATTGCACCTCAAGTACAACGTTGCTGTTTAAGTGGAAGTCCTTTACAACCAGATTTGAATGATTCACAGTGGCAAGTAGGATTTAGTGCAGCCGCAGGTGGAATTGTTAGCTTAGACGCCCTGGAACGCCTGGAATCCCAAAGGCGCAGCCTCATAGCATCTGAACGCAGTACTTACAATTACAAACCTACTTCTCAAGTCAAGCGTGTAGCCGACCAACCTGGACAAAGCTACCAGATAAGTGCGCATCGGCAAGAAACACCCGCGTTAATTAGCCGCGTTGATGCTGCGGAACTCAATATATTACAACAGTTAGCTCAAGCTGAGTTAAATCAACTTACACCACTAGCAGCGGACAATTCGTTTGCAGACAGCAAATGGATATTTATTGAGCAAATTCTACGACAATATGCTCAGTATCATTTTGGTCGTCCAATTCGCTCTGCTGCCTTAATCGATAGTTATTTTGCTTTGCCGACTTCTACAAACGATGATGCAACCGCCTAATTTAGATACAGAAAGCTTTTTATCATCTCCTCGCTTACATAGCACCAACCGGAGGAAGGATACATCATTTTATCATCACTATCCAGATACCTCTTGTGTTTATCAAGTTTCGCACGAAAATACAACGAACAGCGATGTCGTCAGCAATAAAGTTGCTCAGGGAGCAACGAATGGTTCATTACTAAAACACAGCGGCGAAGAAGACACAACGGTTACAACGACACCAGCCGATGACGAAGCTGCCGAGGTCGGTTTTTTACCTGTATTAAAAAATCGCAATTTCCTGGCACTGTGGAGCGGTCAAGTTTTCTCGCAGTTAGCGGATAAAGTCTATTTAGTTTTAATGATTGCGATTATTTCCACCCGTTTTCAAGCAAGCAACCAAAGTATCAGCGGTTGGGTATCAGCAATCATGATGGCATTTACAATTCCTGCGGTACTATTTGGCTCTGTTGCTGGTGTCTTTGTAGACCGATGGTCTACAAAAGCCGTGCTGGTAGTTACAAATTTAGTACGTGGTGGCTTAGTGTTATCAATTCCAGTGCTGTTGTGGATGACTCAAGACTGGAGTGCAGTTGGTAGTTTGCCGACGGGTTTTGCAATTTTACTTGTATTATCTTTTCTCGTTTCTACCTTGACACAGTTTTTTGCCCCTGCAGAGCAAGCAGCGATTCCCTTGATTGTGGAACGGCGTCATTTATTGTCGGCAAATTCTTTGTATACGACAACGATGATGGCGTTAGTTGTTGTTGGGTTTGCTGTCGGCGAACCGCTGCTTGCAATTGCCGATAGTTTGACAAGGCGATTTGGTTCTGAGATTGGTAAAGAACTCGTTGTTGGTGGTAGTTATGCGATCGCGGGTTGTTTATTAATGCTATTAAAAACAGGTGAGAAAAATCGTGAAACTGAGGAAGCTCCGCACATTTGGCAAGATTTACGCGATGGATTGGAATATTTACGGAAAAATCACCGAATTCGGACGGCTCTCATTCAGCTTGTCATTTTATTTTCGATTTTTGCAGCGCTTGCAGTTTTAGCGGTGCGGATGGCAGAGGTGATTCCGCAAATGAAATCCTCGCAGTTTGGCTTTTTACTCGCGGCTGGTGGTTTAGGAATTGCCGCAGGTGCAACACTATTAGGTCAATACGGACAGCGTATTTCTCCGATTCAACTGAGCCTTTATGGTTCCGTGGGCATTGCAGGGTGTTTAATTGGGTTAGCGATATTTACTGAACAACTTTTAGCTGTACTATTATTAATTACACTTTTAGGCGGCTTTGCGTCTTTAGTTGCGATTCCGATGCAAACGGCGATCCAGAAAGAAACTTCTCCAGAAATGCGAGGAAAAATTTTTGGACTGCAAAACAACGTCATCAATATTGCCTTGACACTACCGCTAGCGTTAGCCGGAGTCGCCGAGACATTTATCGGCTTACAGGCAGTTTTTTTGAGTTTAGCAGCGGCAGCGATCGCAGGAGGTATCTTAACCTGGTATATTTGCCGTACAGAGACATAAACTCTCAAATCAAATAAAAAACACGGCAAGGAAATGAACAGAAAGAACCTGTTTCAACTTTGCGCCCCTCATTGATCCCTCACTTACCTGAGAAAATCGCACCTCAACCTGAATGCATATTGCCTGGCTCGGAAAAAAATCACCATTTTGTGGCAATGTCACGTATAGTCGAGAAGTCACTAATGCCCTATTAGAGCGGGGACATCAAGTCAGCTTTCTTCACTTTGCGCAAGAGGAAGAAGAGCCTGATAACTGGCCAGATTGTCCAGAAGTTTCCCTACCGTTTTTGTACAAATCCCAAGTCTACACAATTCCGACGCTAAAAGCTGCCAAGGTCTTAAGTCAATCTTTGCGGCAACTTAAACCCGATATAGTCCACGCGTCGTTAACACTGTCCCCGCTTGACTTTCTCCTACCAGACATCTGCGGAGAACTCAACTTACCGTTGGTTGCCACTTTTCATACTCCGTTTGCTGGCAAGGGCGCTAAGCTCAAATCGGGAACACAGCTTTTGGCGTATCAACTTTATGCACCTTTTTTAGTAAACTACGATCGCGTAATTGTCTTCTCGCAGGTACAACGCGAGTTATTAGCACGTTTGGGATTAACACCCGAAAGTGTTGCTGTCATTCCCAATGGGGTAGATATTCAAAAGTATTCTCCTGGCTCGTCAAAAATCAAAGCGAAGTTTAACGCACAGCGATTGTTTGTTTACCAAGGTCGCTTGGCACCGGAGAAAAATGTAGAGCCTTTATTACGCGCCTGGAAGCACTCAGAAATGCATCCAGATAGCAAATTACTGATTGTCGGTGATGGTCCATTAACATCTTCACTAGAACCGTTCTATGGTCCTGAACATGGTATTCACTGGTTAGGATTTATCGCCGAGGAAGAACAGCGCATTGAAATCCTACGAGGCTGTGATGTTTTTATTTTGCCGTCTTTAGTCGAAGGACTGTCAATATCCTTACTAGAGGCAATGGCTTGTGGTGTAGCTTGTCTAGCAACTGATGTTGGTGCAGATGGCGAAGTTTTAGAGGGTGGTGCTGGTGTCATTCTCACACCACGCCGCGTAGAATCACAGTTACGAACGTTGCTGCCACTCTTCCAAGACCATCCTGAATTAACCACTTTATTAGGACAGAAAGCCCGTAAGCGCGTTGTCGAACGCTATACACTGAGCCAAAATATTACCCAAGTCGAGAAACTCTATGCTCAAGTTTTAGAGCAACGGCGGTTTCATTTCAGCCGTGGGGCGTAGCAAGGTGCAGGTAAACAGAGGCGCAAGAAAGCATAAATACGAATTGATATAGCAATACCCGTTTTAGCTCTGAGCGCAACCTCTGCCATAAAATCTCTAAGTTCTTGGTAACAGCCATCCTAATCGTGTTGGTTGCTGATAAACTCGCTTGAGCGTGTTTACATCTCTAGCAGAAATTGGCGGTGGATTCCGCACTTGGGAAAAGTACAACGCATCGTTTGGGTTTGGGCTATGTCCCCAAATTCCCAATGCATGACCGAATTCATGGCGCGCTGCGGCTTGAAGATACTGACCTGTTTGATTAGGACTCAGCAAAATTGAACAACGATGAGCTAAAACACGATTGGAACTTACATACAACTCGTAGGTCGTTTCAGCTGATCGCGCACGCGGAAATTTCTCGTTAGGGGCAATTCGCAACGGAGGAGATAAACGCAAAATTTTAATATCTGCAACCTCAGGTCGTTCTACCACTTGCAAGGGGAAATAAACGTTCCATTCTTGAATGGCTTGCAAGACTTCGTTTGCCCAGCTTTGTAGTCTTTCAGCGTTGTGGGTTTCAGCGTGTGGTTGTTGGATATAAACTTTAACTGGCAACTGTGACCATACTAAATAGCCGACTTCGGTTGGTTTGATTTCTGAAAAGTAATCACCGCTATTACTTTGGTCTTGCCAATGTGCCAAGCTAGCAGGCAAAGGATGTTGCTGGAGTTGCGGTAATTTTGAAGCTTGTGCTATTTCAGTCAGCTTGGTATTGGCTTTAGAGGTATCATGACTGATAGCAACCACTAGCGCAGCGATCGCCACTAGAAAAAATACAAAAAATTTCTGCCGCAAAGCAGATTTGGTTCGCGTCAGCAAAATTAAACAAAAAACTTATTAAGCAACAGCGCTCGTAATTAACGAGGTAACCAGTTAGCACTCAAAACAACAGTTAGACCAAGAAAAAGTACTGTGAGTGCCCAGGTAACTCGGTTCAAAGTTGTTTCAGCACTTTTTGTACTGCTGAATAGTTGTGCTTGTCCGCCAATTGCTCCAATACCATCACCTTTAGGGCTATGTAGTAGTACCAATACAGTTAAACCTACCGCAGATACAACCCACAGGATTTCTACAATGTTGTAAATTGTCATGCTGACACTCAATTCAAAAATGAACGTTACAAGGCTCTATAGTGCTGATTGTACAGGAGTACGTTGACTATGTAAGGTGCTGTACTCGGCTGGTGCGAGCAGCGAGCGTCCAGTCATTTCAAGAGGCTGCGGGATCTGGAGGATTTCCAGAATTGTGGGAGCAATATCACACAGACGACCACCATTACGTAGGCCTACGTTGCCACCGTACCCTTGTATTTTAGCTCTTTCGCCTTCAATTAAGATCAAAGGAACAGGGTTAGTTGTGTGTGCTGTCCAAGGATTACCTTGTGGATCGCGCATGTATTCAGCATTGCCATGATCGGCAGTGACAATCGCAGTACCACCAGCTTTACTGATACTTTCTAACAAACGTCCCAGACAACGGTCAACGGTTTCTAAAGCTTGAACAGTTGCTTCGATTTGACCTGTATGCCCTACCATGTCAGGATTGGCATAATTGATCACAACCAAGGAATAGATGCCTCGTTCAATCGCTGCATTCGCAACATCAGTCACGGCTTCTGCTGACATACTAGGAGCGCGATCGTAAGTCGCTACCATCGGACTCATCACAAGTTCGCGATCTTCACCTTCAAAAGGCTCTTCTAAACCGCCGTTGAAAAAGTAAGTAACGTGGGCGTATTTTTCTGTTTCTGCGGTGCGGAATTGCTTTAGTCCATGTTCCGAAACGACTTGCCCTAAGATGTTGTTTAAGTTTTGTGGTGTAAACGCCACCGCCACTGGTAACTCAGGGTCGTACTGTGTAAACGTAACAAAAGATAATGGGCTAATTTGCTCGCGCTCAAAGCCATTGAATTGCGGAGCTACGAAAGCTTGGGTTAGCTGTCTGGCGCGATCTGGACGAAAATTGAAGAAAATCACACCATCACCCGGTTCTATGGCTCCTGGTGCTACTCGTTGGGGTACGACAAATTCGTCGGTGACTCCCGCATCGTAGGAAGCTTGTAAAATCTCAACCGCAGCGCGACCATCGCCTTCGCCGTCTTGGGTCATGACATCGTAAGCGAGCTTTACGCGATCCCAGCGGCGATCACGATCCATTGCGTAATAACGTCCACTCAGCGTGACGATCTTTCCTACACCCAATTTTTCGGTATAGTCTTGAATAAGCTGAATAACGCCTATACCCTCGGTTGGCATCGTATCTCGACCATCTGTAATCGCATGAATACACACTTGGGAAATTCCTTGTGCTTTTGCCAAGTCAAGCAATCCCAATAAATGATTGACGTGCGAATGAACGCCACCTTCGGAACAAAGACCGATTAAGTGTAACTTGCTATTTCGTGCGCAAACATCCTGACACACTTGCAATAATGCGGGATTTTGGTAGATTGAGCCATCTTCTACCGCATCAGAAATGCGCACGAGTTCTTGTGGTACAATGCGTCCCGCCCCAATGTTGAGGTGCCCGACTTCGGAATTTCCCATTTGACCTTCGGGTAAACCTACTGCTTTCCCTGAAGCTTGAATAAGTGTTTTGGGATATGCCTGCCAAAGGCTACTCATTACTGGGACTTTAGCCGCAGCGATCGCATTACCGTCTGCTTCTTCTCGATAGCCCCACCCGTCTAAAATGACTAGCACCACGGGAGCAACAGGTGCTTGGGTCATAACTTTGTTGCCCTTCACTTTTTATGTAATTCACCGCAATGATACCATTGGTACTCGCTGCTGCAAGTAAATTTTTGCTTATTCTTGCAATTATCAGATATTTTTTGCTACTTTGACTTCTTTTTTCCGTGGGGATCGCATTTTATGTCATGAACCTCAGATTTTTTTGCAGTTAACATTGAAAATCTTATATTTTTCTTTGATCCCCAATAGTAAATCTTTATGATTTTCGTTTTGCAGTTGCTTTAGCAGCTTTCTTGGCGGCT
Organism: Chroogloeocystis siderophila 5.2 s.c.1; assembly: GCF_001904655.1. Lineage (NCBI taxonomy): Bacteria > Bacillati > Cyanobacteriota > Cyanophyceae > Chroococcidiopsidales > Chroococcidiopsidaceae > Chroogloeocystis > Chroogloeocystis siderophila. Next base: position 16,290 of record NZ_MRCC01000006.1, read on the forward strand.
TTTTCCGCTGCGATCGCCGCCAATCGAGCTTGTTCTTTCTCTGCGGCTATTTTCTCCAAATAATAGTGATAATCTCCGTTATACAGCCGAAATTCTCCATCCCGAATCTCGACAATTTTGTTTGCCACCTGAGAGATGAAATATCGGTCGTGTGAAACGACAATCACCGTACCATCATAGTGTTGAATCGCGTCTTCGAGCATTTCCTTTGCAGGAATGTCTAAATGATTCGTCGGTTCGTCCAATATCAATAAATTAGCCGGACGTAACAGCATTTTTGCTAACGCTAGCCGCGCTTTTTCGCCACCACTTAAGGCGACAACTTGCTTGAATACTGTGTCGCCGCCAAACAAAAATCGCCCTAGCAGCGTCCGAACTTCTTCGTTCTTCCAATCAGGAACTTCATCATGAATCGTTTCCATCACCGTTTTGTGAAGTTCTAGCGCTTCTGCCTGATTTTGCTCAAAATAACCTGGAATAACATTATGATTTCCTAATTTGACGGTGCCTTCTGAAGGCAACTCTAGTCCCATAATCAAGCGTAGTAAAGTAGATTTACCTGCACCATTGGGACCTAAAAAGGCGATGCGATCGCCGCGTTCGATTAATAGATCCGCACCCAAAAATAGAATTTTCTCTTCGTAAGTGTGTACCAAGTCTTTAATGACTACAACTTCTCTACCACTGCGGGGTGCTGGTGGAAAGCGAAAGTGAAGGCTTCGTAATCCAGCGACTGGTGCTTCAATTCGCTCAATTTTTTCAAGTTGTTTTTCGCGGCTTTTTGCTTGAGTACTGCGTGTAGCACTCGCGCGGAAGCGATCAACAAACGTTTGCTGCTTTTCTAGTTCTTTTTGTTGACGTTCGTAGGCGCTGAGTTGTGCAACTTGCGCTTCGGCTTTTTGCTGTAAGTAAGCCGAATAGTTACCTAAATAAGTCGTGGAAACGCCTCGTTCGGTTTCGACAATTTGCGTACATAGTCGGTCGAGAAACTCGCGATCGTGCGAGACAATCACCATGGGAGTGGTTAAGCTTTTTAAGTAATTTTCCAACCACTCAATAGTTTCTAAGTCTAAATGGTTTGTCGGTTCGTCGAGCAGCAACAAATCTGGCTTTTGCAACAGAATTTTGCCTAAACTCATGCGCATTTGCCAACCGCCACTAAAAGAACTCACTAAGCGATCACCATCGGTTGGCTCAAAGCCCATTTCTGGTAGAATTTTCTCGATTTGCGCTTCGAGTCCATAACCGTCTAATGCTTCAAAGGTACGTTGCAGGCGATCAAGCTTGTGAATCAAGCGCTCTAACTCTTCTGGCGTCGCCGTTTCCATATCACGCTGTACCTGTACGAGCGATTGTTGCACTTCATTTGCTTGCTTAAAGACTGTCCAAAATTCTTCGCGGACAGTGCGCCCAGGATCGACTTCAAATTCTTGTGTAAGATAAGCGACGTGCAAACTTGCTGGACGAATCACTTCTCCTGCTGTTGGTTCAATTTCGCCAGCAATGATTTTGAGTTGAGTCGATTTTCCTGCACCGTTAACTCCTACTAAACCGATGCGATCGCCACTTTTGACTTCCCAATTAACATCTTTAAGCACTTCACCGGTAGGGTAGATTTTACTGATATGTTCTAGTCTCAGCATTCAAAGTCTCCATGCGCAGAAAGGCGATCGCGAGTCGTCGCTTCCAATCGTAACAAAATTTAATCCTAAAATTTGGCTAATACTAAATTGACTGTCCTCTGTTGCCTGCTGACAGCGCCCAATTTTGGTGATCGCCTGCACCTTACCTAAGTAATCTTTCAATATCAACTATCAAATTGATAGATTTTTATAGACAGCAATTATTTCTTTATAGCTTCATCTTCATTTATTCAATAATTGTTACGAGTAGATATTCAATTGAGTACAATATGAATAATAAAAACAAAATTAAAAAAAGATAAACAGGTATTTAATTTATAAAAATAATTGATTTGTATCATTATTTTTGAAGTTTTATTTATTTATTTTACAACTAACAAATAAATACCCTACCCAGGGATTGTCTTGCGATTAACACACGGTTTATTTATAGCTTTAGTGCTTGATTATCATTCTCATAAATAATGAAGTATATGAGACAAGTACGCAATACAAACTTATTAGGAAACTCAAATGATCAAGTTTTTAAAAGAGTTAGTGCTAAGTGCGACACTACTTCCGCTATTGATTCAACCTGCTTTTGCGCATAGTATTTGGATTGACAAAGGGGATAAACCAGGCGAATTAAAGATATTATATGGTCATCCAGAACTTAACAAGATAGACCCATACGATTCAATTAAGTTCCAAGGAGCTAGAGCTTACGATAAAGCAGTCTTTCCTGTTCAGCTTTCAGTGCAACGCAGATATAACGGTGTTACCCTAGTTCCGCAAGGGAAAATTGTTGCTTTAACGGCTCGCCACAATAATGGCTACTTTGTTGTTAAAGACGATAATTATATCAATGTTTTTCGACCTGATGCACTAGCAGCTAACAACAAACAAACTAATGTTGTTCATACTTATAAGTATGCAAAAGCTTTTTATGAATCATCAGGATTAGTTTCGTTGTGGTTTGGTTTACCTTTAGAAATTATCCCGCAGCAAGATCCTTTTACTGTGGGCGCGGGAGGAACTCTAAAAGTGCTTGTATTATATAGAGGCGCACCACAACAGGGAGCTACTGTAGAGTACAGAGGTAAAAAGTTAACAACAAATCAAAATGGTTTTGCGTTTGTGACGCTCGGACAAGGACCATTTCATGTTATTGAATCAGAGTATAGTACCCCTTCACAAGACCCTGCTGCGGATGAAATTGGTCACGCAAGCAGTTTAACAATCGATAAAAGAGGATTTTAATAATTAAATTAGGGATAAACACTAGAGGTTTAGCATTCCCAAACCCCTAGTGTTTATTTCATGGATGAAATTATTATTGTGGAATACGACCCTCATTGATCGCAGCAATTTGGCAAGTCTGAGGAGCATTTCCTGGATTAGCTGCAAAACCAATTATCGATCTTTTAGTGGGCATGCATCCTTTAGAAGAAGCTAGGCATCACCTTCCGCTACCAGAAGCATTAGGGAAGCATAGGATAAGAAGATCCCCTTCCTGAGTGAATGTTCTTTCGTAGTGAAAGGAATGCCACCTTATGGTTCACAGCGCACTCACCACCTGCATATAATAGTTGAGGCAGATAGTACTTCATGGGAACGTGTATCATTTCAAGATTATTTGTGATCGCACTCCGAAGAAGCCCAACAATATACTGATTTAAAACGTCAATTAGCCAAACATTTTAAATCAGAGCGCGAAACATATACCCTTGCCAAAACTGACTACATTCAAGCTGTTATGGCAATAGGCACGCTTATTGTACAAATTATCTTAACTACGAACCTGTACCAGAAGCAGCTAATTCTGCTAAACGTTCTTGCTGATCTTGCGAGATGCAAGCTTGAATCATTGGTTCTAAATCTCCCTCTAGAACTGGAGCCAAAGAGAAATTTTGTCCTAAGCGGTGGTCAGTGACGCGGTTATCTTTGTAGTTGTAAGTACGGATTTTTTCCGAACGCGATCCTGTACCGACTTGTGATCGCCGCATTGAAGTCACCGCCTCTTGTTGTTCGCGGAGCTTCATTTCGTACAGCTTGGCTCGCAAAATTTGCATTGCGCGTTCTTTGTTTTGCAACTGGCTGCGTTCTTCGGTACAGAAAATCCTAATTCCCGTAGGTTTATGGAATAGATCGACCGCCGTTTCCACCTTGTTGACGTTTTGTCCACCCGCACCACCTGATCGCACTGTGGTCATTTCAATATCTTTCGGGTCAATTTCAATTTCGACATCATCAACTTCTGGCATTACGGCTACGGTAGCTGTTGATGTGTGGACTCTTCCGCCTGCTTCAGTTACTGGAACGCGCTGGACGCGGTGTACTCCTGCTTCAAACTTCAGCTTGCTATAAACTTGATCGCCTTGAATTTCTAGTATGGCTTCTTTAAAGCCGCCCATTTCTGCGAGCGATTCGCTAATCAACTTAACTTTCCAGTTTTGGCTTTCTGCATACCGCGAGTACATCCGCACCAAATCACCCGCCCAAATACTTGCCTCATCACCACCAGTACCCGCACGAATTTCCAGCATGGTGTTCTTTTCGTCGTTAGGGTCGCGTGGTAGCAACAAGATTTTTAAGCGAACTTCTAGTTGTTCTAGCTGTTCTTCGAGTTCGGCGACTTCCAGTGCTGCCATTTCTTGTAATTCTGCGTCGCCATTGGCTTCTTTCATGACTTCCCTAGCACCTACCAACTCGTCTTGAGTCGTTTTCCAGGTTTCATAGGTCGTCACAACTTCTTCTAATGAAGAACGTGCCTTAGCAACTTTCTGATATTCGCCAGGATCTCTAGCAATATCAGGGTCAGCAAGGCGGCGGGTGAGTTCGTTAAAAGTTTGCTCGACAGATTTGAGTTTGTTTAGCAGATAAGTTTCAGGCATAAAGTGCGATCGCTTTAGCAAGATAGTAGAAGGTCACAAAACAGTATCCGGTTCGACTATCTAGCCTGGCTACTTTTTCTTATCGTCGCCTGTAGAGTCGGCTTCCATCATGCCGTACTTCCGTAGGAACCGTTCTACTCGACCTTCGGTATCGATAATCTTTTGCGTACCTGTATAGAAAGGATGGTTACCTGACCACACATCAACGTGTAGTTCGGGTTTAGTTGAACCAACAGTCGCAACAAGTTCACCATCACAGTAAACTTTTGCTTCAGGATACCACTGCGGATGAATATCAGATTTTGCCATTGTCTGTTTTCTTTGTAATTGCTTATATCTATTGTAGCTTTTAGCCTTCAGCGCTCAGCATATTGACGAGCAACAAACCTCCAAAAGCTGATCGCTGATAATTTTTATCGCTTGGAGAACTGAGGAGCTTTCCGTGCTTTGTGTAAACCGTATTTCTTGCGCTCTTTTGCACGGGGATCGCGCGTTAAATAGCCTTCAGACTTTAGTGGCGAACGGTTTTCTGGATCGAGTTGACACAGAGCGCGGGCGACACCTAAACGAATTGAATCGGATTGTCCGGTTAAGCCACCACCGTGCGCCGTCACTAAGATGTTGTATTCATTTTCTAACCCTAAGGTTTCTAACGGGGCTTTAGCGACTGCGAGGTAATTGGGGTTGAATTGAAAATATAAATCGCCTGGTTTACCGTTAACAATCATTTGTCCATCGCCAGGGACTAAACGGACTCTGGCGACGGAAGATTTACGGCGACCAGTACCTCTATACATCACGCGATCGCTTGTCGTATCTGTTGCTTGCATTAGTTTTGCTCTCCTGGTATTGTCTGAATTTTAATTTCTTTTGGTTGTTGTGCTTGGTGCGGATGTTCTGCGCCTGCGTAAACTTTTAACTTGGTAAATAATTGACGTCCTAAACTATTTTTAGGCAGCATTCCTTTAACTGCGTGTTCTACAATGCGCTCTGGTAGTCGCGATTGCAGTTGAGCAAAGGTTTCTGTTTTCATCCCGCCAGGACGTCCTGAGTGGCGACGATAGAGCTTTTGGCTGCGCTTTTTCCCAGTAACAATCACTTTGTCAGCATTAACAACAATAACAAAGCCGCCTGTATCCATGTGTGGCGTAAATTCTGGTTTATTTTTACCGCGCAAAATCATGGCGATTTCAGTTGCTAATCTGCCCAAGCGCTGGTCAGTTGCATCGACAACATACCACTCGCGTTCGATGGTATCTTGTGCTGGAATATATGTTTTGTTCATGGGTGTTTTCGTGTCCTTTAAATTTCAACTAACAAATAAATCAATGGTGTATGATTTTGTTTACAAGCTCATTTGAAGCATCTAAGTGTTGACATTTGAAGAGAGTACTTGGTCTAGCGCTTGCCTTTGTCCCCTACGGAAGAAACGTAGTTTGTATCTGGTAGCACCAACTGCGGTAAGGTGTCATACCAAACTTCTGGAGGAAAAGGAAAATCGCTATAGCCAACGCGGAGTAAGCATAAGCCTTGGGGTGGAGCCGCATATTTCACATTTTCGCGGCGTTGCTGTTGCCAAAGCTCAGTGAATTTCTCAAGTGATAAGCTACCTTTCCCCACATCGACAAGTAATCCTACTATTAACCGTACCATTCCATATAAAAAACCATCTGCTTGAATTTCTATATGGATAAATGGTCCTTGGCGATTGCACGTTACTGCTTGGACTTCTACCCATGAGTGCTTGCGACGCGACCCTGCGCGATGAAAAGCTGCTAAGTGATGTTTGCCAAGTAACGGCTGTAACGCAGCCCGAATCAGATTTTCGTCTAAGTTCGCATAGTAATAATGCCAACTCAACGGCTGAACAAACAAGTTAGGTCGGGCATCGGTATAGAGCGTATAGCGATAACGTCGCCACTTGGCATCAAACCGAGCGTGCCAGTCGCTCTCAACAGCAGCAGAACCGCGAATCAAGATGTCTTGAGGAAGATAGCTATTAAGAATTGCTGCCCAACGTTCTGCCGGAATGGGACCTGATGCATCAAAGTGTGCCACTTGTGCAGCAGCATGAACTCCTGTATCAGTACGCCCTGCACCATGCAGTGTGACAGGATAACCGAGTACGCGAGCGATCGCATCTTCGATTTCTGCTTGTACTGTCCGTAATTTTAGTTGCCGCTGCCATCCATGAAAATGAGTACCCAAGTATTGAATGACTAGGGCTACTCGTTTTAGCTCGGATTTTGAGGCAATCATGCAACTATCTCACTGCATCTACACGAGTTCAATAATCGCCATTTCAGCGTTATCGCCTCGACGTGGGACAGTGTGCAAAATTCGCGTATATCCACCAGTCCGACTACCGTAACGGCTAGGTGCTTGTTCAAACAAAGCATGAACAAGTTGTTTGTCATAAATATAGCCAAGTGCTTCTCGACGCGCAGCCAAGGAGCCATTTTTCGCTAAAGTAATCATTTTCTCGGCTTCTGACCGAACTGCTTTAGCGCGAACTGTAGTAGTCGTAATTCGTCCGTGACGAATTAACTCTGTTGTTAGTGCTCTCAAAAGAGCGCGACGCTGATCAGCTGGTTTACCGAGTTTGTGAACACGACGACGGTGACGCATGGTGATGTTTACAATTTAAGGTGGTGTGCAATGTTGTCTTGAGTTACTGCTAGCAACTTCATAACAGTCAACTACGATGGTTTTGCGGACTTTTCATGCGGTAGCGTGATGCCTAAGCGATCTTGCAAGGCTTCGATGACTTCTTCTGCGGACTTCTGCCCAAAGTTTTTGATTTCTAGCAAATCTTCTTGGGTGTAATCTAATAAGTCTGCGACTGAGTTGACTTGCGCCCGCTTTAAGCAGTTGTATGCTCTTACAGAAAGCTGAAGTTCTTCGATGGGAATTTGGCTAGTTGGATCTTCATCGGTCGGCGACTCATCTTTCATCGCCTCCAGCGAAATATCTTTGAGTGGGTTAAACAGATCGACCAAAATATTTGCAGCCGACGACAGCGCCTCTTGGGGAGTTAAGCTACCATTTGTCCAAATTTCTAGAATCAAGCGGTCTTTCTGCAACGAACCATCAACGCGAGCATCTTCGACACTATAGTTGACTTTGCGTACCGGCATGAAAATCGAGTCGATTTGGAGAAAGTCTAAAGCAGTAGCTTCATCGCGCCCCCGCTCAACTGTACGATAGCCTTTACCGCGATCAATCCGAAATTCCATTTCGAGTTTCGCACCCTCAGCAACGGTTGCAACGTACTGACTTGGGTCGATAATTTCTACCTCGGATGGAAGGTCGAAGTGTTCAGCTGTTACGGTTGCAGGTCCTGTTACGAGTAAGCGCCCAATTTGCGGTTGCGAAGAGTAGCTTTTAAGAACAATTTCTTTCATGCGCATGAGAATCTCTAGCACATCTTCCCGAACACCTGGAATTGTGGCAAATTCATGGCTCACGCCAGCAATCCGAACGGCTGTAATTGCTGTTCCTTCTAGATTAGATAGTAAAATCCGTCTTAACGCGTTACCAACGGTCGTTCCTTGACCGCGATCGAGAGGTTCCAGGACAAATCTACTGTATTGACTCCGATTCTCTAGCGTATTAGACTCGACACATTCAATTTGAAACTGCGCCACGGAGTGACCTCCCTTAGTAATTTAGATGCCAATTTAGGCATATTTGCCTAATTTCAATGCGCAGATGCCTCGTTACCACTGTTTCATTAACGGCGGCTACCGCAGACGAGACAATCTGCTTCGTGTTTACAAAATAATTTTGGCTTGCCTCAAAAGCTTGCTCAAGCAAAATTTAGGAATGCTGCCGCATTGACTGACTTAATTAGACTCGACGGCGCTTTGGCGGACGGCAACCGTTATGAGGGATTGGGGTAATATCTCGAATCAACGTGATTTCTAACCCTGCTCCTTGCAATGCCCGAATTGCTGTTTCTCGACCTGCGCCAGGTCCGCTCACCATGACTTCAATTTGACGCATACCTTGGTCAGTTGCTTGTCGGGCTGCACTTTCTGCTGCTGTTTGCGCAGCATAGGGAGTTCCTTTTTTTGCTCCTTTAAAGCCACTTGAACCGGCTGAAGCCCAAGAAATAACGTCGCCGTTTTGGTCAGCGATCGTGACGATACTGTTGTTGAAAGTGGATTGGATGTAAGCAATGCCATTCGGAACATTGCGTTTTTGCTTTTTCGTACCTGATTTTTTCTGTTGTCGCGCCATAATACTAAGAAATAATTGGCTTGGTTTTTCGTGGGAGTTTCACTGAACGAGTTAAGTTTTACTTACCAGGGGCTTTCTTTTTACCTGCTACGGTTTGACGTCTACCACGGCGAGTCCGTGCATTTGTCCGCGTCCGTTGTCCGCGTACAGGTAGACCCATGCGATGGCGGCGACCACGATAAGTACCAATATCGACTAAGCGCTTGATGTTCATTGCTTCCAAGCGTCTTAAGTCACCTTCGACTTGATAGTTGCTTTCAATCGCACTTCTTAGTGCTGCAACATCGGTGTCGCTTAAATCTTTGACGCGAGTATCTGGATTAACACCCGTTTGTGCCAAAACTTCTTTTGAGCGAGTTAGCCCAATTCCATATATGTAAGTCAGACCGATTTCAACACGCTTATCGCGTGGAAGGTCTACACCTGCAATTCTTGCCACAATGAATTTCTCCCTGTTCCTGCGATTGCTACGATAATATTTGAAGATGCCTCCAAGGACGTCACACTTCTACTGTGCTAGTGTTTAGCCTTGGCGTTGCTTATGTTTGGGGTTTTCGCAAATTACCATTACCCGACCTTTGCGGCGGATAATACTGCACTTTTCGCAAATTTTCTTGACTGATGCTCTGACTTTCATTTTTTCCTTTATTACAAACTCTATATTATATCAATATTTTTATGAGTGAAGCAAGGAGCAAGGAGTGCGCTTATCAGCCAAAAACTGCTGCTAGACTTGAAAGAATGCTATTTCTTGCGCAAGCGGTACGTGATTCTTCCTTTTGTTAAATCGTATGGCGTTAGTTCCACTTTGACGCGATCGCCAGGTAAAATTTTGATATAGTTACGGCGGATCTTGCCAGAAATATGTGCTAAAACATTAAAACCATTGTCAAGGTCTACCCGAAACATCGCATTGGGCAATGACTCGGTGACTGTGCCTTCCATCTCAATTAAATCTTGTTTAGACAATTTAAACTTTCCTCAACTCAACACGCTGCTATAAAGTAAAGCAGCTAATCGTATCGTCGTCGTTATCGATTGATGACGAGTATTAAAATATCCCAACTTATCATTAATATATCTTATTAAAGATTGACTTGGGATTTGAGATACCAAACTAGAAGCTGGCAGTAAGCGGTAATATTCAATCCTACTAGATGTATTACTGCCAACTGCCGTAAGCGCCTTTAAGATACCTTTCTTTAAGAATCAATTACATCGAGTAATTCTGCAGTAACTTCCTCCAAAGATTGATTGCCATTAACACAGACAAGTTGCTGGCGATCGCGGTAATAGTCGATTAACGGAGCAGTTTGCTCACGGTACACTTCTAAACGCCGACGAATAACTTCTTCGTTATCATCTGCACGACCGCGCCCTAAAAGTCTTGCCATGAGTACATCGTCTGGTACTTCTAAATTGATAACTCGAACATTGCGATCGCTGTGCTTTTGTTGAAGCAATTCATCCAAGAAGCTTGCTTGACTCACCTTGCGCGGAAATCCATCTAGAATCCAGCCATGCTCAACATCAGGTTCATCGAGCCGTTCCTCAACTAAGTCGTTGACTAATTCATCGGGAACCAATTCACCCCGCGAAACATAATCTTGCGCTTTCACCCCCAAAGGGGTTTGCCTTTGCATTGCTTGGCGCAAAATATCGCCAGTGGAAATATGAGGAATATTCCTGTGATGAGCCAATGTTTGAGCTTGAGTACCTTTACCCGCGCCTGGCGCTCCCAGGAAAATCAATCGCGTCACTATTGTTTCACCATTCCTTCATAACGTTGGGAAATCACATAAGTTTGAATTTGCTTTGCTGTGTCAATAGCAACACCAACTAGGATGAGCAAAGACGTTGCGCCTAGACCTTGGAAAGTACGAACTTGAGTCGCGCTTTCTACAGCAGTCGGAACAATTGCGACCAAACCTAAAAAGATTGCGCCTAAAAAAGTTAAACGATTCAAGACACGTTCGACGTATTCACTTGTAGCTCTCCCAGGACGAATTCCAGGAATCGTAGCGCCCATTTTCTTTAAGTTTTGCGCTAAATCTACTGGATTAACGATTAATGTGGCGTAGAAGTAGCTGAAGAACAAAATTAAAACGAGATAAGCAAGCGCATAAACCCAAGGTGTAGGACCATTGGGGCTAAGATAATTGGCAATTCTTAAGAGAAACTCGTTACGGGTAAAACTCGCCAACGAAGCGGGCAAAATCAGAACAGCAGAAGCAAAAATGATTGGCATAACGCCGCCTTGGTTGAGCCGCAAGGGTAAGTAGCTACGCTGTTCTTGGAAAAAGCGCCGCCCAACTTGTCTACGTGCAGAAATAATCGGAATGCGGCGGGTTCCTTCTTGAACGAAGACAATCCCGACAATCATAACGAGGAAGACTAACAGCAGAACAACAACGCCGCCTACCGCTTCTCTGCTACCCGTTTGCGCAAATGCGATCGTGTCTCCTAATGCTCTTGGAAGTGAAGCAACAATATTGACAAAAATCAAAAGCGATGCACCGTTACCAACACCGCGTTCGGTGATTAATTCCGATGCCCACATAATGAACATGGAACCTGCGGTGAGTGCGATCGCCGTTTCAGCAACAAAAATAGGCCCTGGGTTGAAAGCATACGGTTGCAGCCAAAAAGCCGCAATAAAAATACTTTGGAGAATAGCCCAACCTAAGGAAACATAGCGCGTGATTTGGGAAATTTTCCGCCGTCCAGCTTCACCTTCATTTTTCTGAAGATTTTCTAAAGCTGGGATAGCAGCGGTCAATAATTGGATGATAATAGAAGCATTAATGTACGGCAAAATTCCTAGAGCAAAGACTCCCAGCGTTGAAAGTCCACCTCCAGAAAAGATATCTAAGAAACCGAATAAAGCATTATTGCCAGATTGACTTGCTTGGGCGAACAAAGCGCGATTAATTCCTGGGACAGGCAAAAACACGCCAAGACGAGCCAAAATTAAAATACCAATAGTCACAAGCAGCCGCCTTCGCAAACCCGCTGCTTGTGCCATCTGCATAAAAGTTTCTTGTGCCGTTGGGGCTTTGTCTCTGCTAATCATAAAGAGGTACCTTTTTGGGAATCCAGCTGGGTTTGTTTAAGGTACTCGTCTACCAAAAAACAGGGCTTCGATCATTTGGATTCGAGGACTTCACAATTTCCACCAGCTGCTGTGATTTTCTCACGCGCTTGTTTGGTGAAAGCTGCGGCTTGAACTCGTAAGGGAATATTAATTTCCCCGTCTCCCAAAATTTTCAGCGGTCCCTGTACAGCAGTAAGAATACCAGCTTCGCGTAAGGAAGCTAGATTGACTTCTGTATTGGCAGGAAGTGATGCCAGCTTATATACATTGATCGTAGTGTACTGCTTACGATTAACGATCGGAAAGCCTTTGAGCTTGGGAATGCGCCGATACAGAGGTTGTTGACCGCCTTCAAAGCCTGGTCGGGTACTGCTACCTGAACGAGCTTTTTGCCCGCGCATACCTAGACCAGCACTTGCTCCTTGACCTGCTGAAATACCGCGCCCAACACGACGGCGGCGTTTTTTTGAGCCTGCTTGAGGCTTAGGATCAGTTAGTCTCATTGACTTGATACTCGTTTTGAGTTGGACAAATATAGATTAAGCGTAGAGGTTTTCAATTGGTACGCCACGCTCTTCTGCAACTTCGGAGAAGGTCCGTAAGGTAGATAGCGCGTTAACCGCCGCACGAGCGTTGTTAAGTGGGTTATTCGAGCCGAGTTGCTTAGCTAAAACATTACGCACGCCAGCAAGTTCTAGCACGGTACGAACCGCACCACCTGCGATGACTCCTGTTCCTGGGGCAGCAGGGCGCATCATCACTTGTGCGCCACCACCACTTCCATTGATGGGATGGGGAATCGAGTTGGAATTAGTGAGTGGAACATCGACAAGATGCTTTTTGCCATCGGCGACACCTTTTTTTACTGCCCCGATCACATCTCCGGCCTTGCCTACGCCGATTCCAACTTGACCGCGTTCATTTCCAACTGCGACAACTGCACGAAAGCTGAGTTTTTTACCACCTTTTACTACCTTGCTGACACGGCGAATTTGAATAACTCGCTCTTGCCAGTTCGTTTCCTTTTCTTTTACACGGTTACTTTTACGACGACCACCAGTTGCCATAGTTTGTATCCTTCTTAAGTATTTTTAGGCTCTGTTGCTAATGGTTAGCTCCTGGCACAATTAAAAATCTAACCCTGCTTCGCGTGCCGCTTCGGCTAGAGCTTTTACACGACCATGATACAAGTTTCCCCCACGGTCAAAGACAACTTTGGAGATACCTTTCTCAAGCGATCGCTGCGCAATTAATTTGCCAACCTCGATAGATGCTTCACAAGTCGCGCCAGATTTCAGCGATTGCTTTAAAGTTGGCTCAAGTGACGAAGCTGCAACCAGCGTATGGTGTTGTGTATCGTCGATCACTTGCGCATAAATGTGCTGATGCGAACGAAACACGGCTAAGCGAGGACGTTCTTGGGAACCGCTAACTTTTCCTCGGATGCGGCGATGTCGAATCTTTTTAGATTCTCTACGATCTAACTTCATTACTTCTTACCTGCCTTACCAGCTTTACGTCTGACAAATTCACCAGAATAGCGAATGCCTTTACCTTTATACGGTTCTGGCGGACGAACATCACGAATCTTTGCTGCCGTATTGCCTACCAGTTCTTTATCAAAACCAGTCACAATGACGTTCGTATTGTTTTCTACAGCGATTTGAATTCCTTCAGGAGGTTCGATTTGTACTGGATGGCTGTATCCTACGTTTAGCGTTAGGTTGCGACCTTGAACCGCCGCACGATAGCCGACTCCTTGAATTTCTAACCGACGTTGAAATCCTTGCGAGACGCCATCGACCATATTGGCAACCAACGTGCGTGCCAAACCATGCATCTGGCGGGCAGTACGCGAGTCATCTTTTCTTTTGACGAGTAGCGTATCGCCTTCTTGCTCAATCGTTACTGCGGATGGCAGTTCACGTGAAAGTTCGCCTTTTGGTCCTTTAACTGTAACTTGTAACCCGTCAAGAGTGACTTGTACTTTGGCGGGAATCGCGATTGGGCGCTTACCAATTCGAGACATGACTTATTAACTCCTAATCAACTAGCTGCTAAGTAAATGGGGATAATTAAAAATTACACCTTTCCGTTGTTGGGTAATGGGTAACATGTTGATTAATACTCTTTCTGATGACCAATAACCAATAACCCGTTACCAGCCTTTAATTTACCTTCTTACTCAGCTAGCTGTTTTACCAAACATAGCAAAGCACTTCACCGCCTAAGCCTTGACGTCGGGCTTCGCGGTCGGTCATGATGCCGCTAGAAGTCGAAATAATCGCGATACCAATTCCACCGAGTACGCGTGGTAACTCTTTGCGATTCGAGTAAACGCGTAAACCAGGCTTACTAATGCGCTTCAACGCAGTAATCAAAGGTTGGCGATTTTTACCTTTGTATTTGAGCGAGATGACTAAGTTACGTTTTACGCCTTCGCCCACCTCTTCAAAATCGGCGATAAACCCTTCTTCTCTTAACACTTGAGCAATGCTGCGGGTCATTTTTGTGGCTGGTATCTGTGTTGTCTGATGCCGCGCCATATTAGCATTGCGGATGCGCGTCAGCATATCTGCAATTGTGTCGTTAGCCGCCATCGTTTCCTCTTAATAAACTTTATTGATCCCGAAAAGGCATGCCCATTGCTTTGAGTAATGCGCGACCTTCTTCATCGTTTTTTGCTGTCGTGATGATGGAAATATCCATACCTCGGATTTGGTCGATGCTGTCGTAATCAACTTCTGGGAAAATAAGTTGTTCGCGGACACCGAGGGTATAGTTACCACGACCATCAAAGCTTTTGGGGCTAATACCCCGAAAGTCGCGAATGCGCGGTAACGCTAAGTTGACGAGTCGATCAACAAAGGCGTACATTCGTTCGCCGCGTAATGTCACCATTAATCCTACTGGCATACCTTGGCGAATTTTGAAGCCAGCGATCGCCTTTTTCGCGCGTGTCACAACGGGTTTTTGACCTGTAATTGTGGCAATCTCGTTAATCGACGATTCGAGCGCTTTCGCATTTTGTGCGGCTTCGCCCAAACCTCGGTTTACCGTTACTTTTACAAGCTTTGGCACCTGATGGATATTCGTGTATTGAAATTGCTCCATCAGCTGCGGGACTATTTTTTCTTGGTATAAGGTTTTGAGTCGTGCTGTCATAGTTTTTACTTTTACTACTTCCTGGTCTTGGTCAGGAAAACTTAGCTTTAAAGCTATTTGTCAAGGATTTCACCAGTTTTTTTGAGCATGCGGACTTTACGACCTTGCTCATTAAAGGTGTAGCAAACGCGACTTGCAACGTTTTGCTTTGTCGAGTAGAGCATGACATTAGAACTGTGAATCGGAGCTTCTGAGGTCACAATTCGACCGGATTCACCTTCTTGTGTAGGTTTGACGTGCTTGGTTTTGATATTTACGCCTTTAACGATGACTTTGCTTAACTTGGGATACGTCTTGAGGACTTCGCCGACTTTGCCTTTGTCACTACCTGAGATAACTTGTACGGTATCTCCGGTTTTGACGTGCATTTTGTGGCGAATCGGCGCATTCCCGTTTTTACGTGCAGCCATTACAGCACCTCCGGAGCCAGGGAAACGATTTTGGTAAAGTTTTTGTCGCGTAGTTCGCGGGCAACAGGTCCAAAAACACGCGTACCTCTGGGATTACCATCGGCATTAATAATGACCGCAGCATTGTCATCAAAGCGAATGCTCATGCCACTATCGCGACGCAATCCTTTACGCGTACGCACGATGACTGCGCGCACAACATCTGATTTTTTGACTGCCATATTCGGAATGGCATCTTTAACAACGGCGATAATCACATCGCCTACATTGCCATAACGGCGATTACCTGCGCCCATAACGCGAATGCACATGAGTTTGCGCGCACCGCTATTATCAGCAACATTAAGGTAAGACTGGGGTTGAATCACGGTTTGTCTCCCGATTGTCTAGCTAGTAGTGGCACTACTCAGAATTTCTTTAACTACCCAGCGTTTTGTGCGGCTGAGCGGTCTTGTTTCTTGAATGCGGACGCGATCGCCTTCTTTACACTCATTTGCTTCGTCATGAGCTTTATAGCGCCGTGTTTGGACAACGATTTTTCCGTACTTGGGGTGAGGAGCGCGGTTTTCTACGGCGACGACAACCGTTTTTTCCATTTTGTCGCTCACCACTACGCCAACTCGTTCTTTAATTGCCATAGTTATCTATTTTTCTGCAACCGACTGTGATGATTGTGCTGCTAACTTTCTTTCGTGTTCTACAGTGAGCAATTGGGCTAGCTGGTGCCGAGCGTGCTTGAACTGATGTGGTTTTTCTAACTGTCGTGTAGCTTTTTGCAAACGCAGTTGAAATAGTTGCTTTTTCAGCGCCGCGATTTGAGTCGTTAGTTCTTCGTCACTCAAGTTTCTCGCTTCGGAAATTTTCGGAAGTGGCATTGAATTAGACCTCCTCCTCAGAACGCACAATAAACTTTGTTTTGATTGGCAACTTGTACATTGCCAAGCGCATCGCTTCGCGGGCGGTTGCTTCGGGAACACCCGCGATTTCAAATAATATCCGTCCTGGTTTAACAACTGCTACCCAGTATTCTGGCGAACCTTTACCCGAACCCATCCGTGTTTCGGCTGGGCGCATCGTTACCGGCTTATCAGGAAAAATGCGAATCCAAATTTTACCACCACGGCGGATGTAGCGAGTCATTGCTCGCCGCGAAGCCTCAATTTGACGCGAGGTGATCCAAGCGGGTTCTAAAGCTTGAAGACCAAAGTCACCAAAATTAAGGGTATTACCGCGTGTGGCGACTCCTTCCATCCGTCCGCGCTGTTGTTTACGGAATTTTGTTCTTCTAGGACTTAACATGATTTAGTACCTTGTGCGCAATTAACTAACCGCTAACGGATTTTATTCTTCGTTGGAACGGTCTTCAAACTGCTGACGACGGCGCTGTTGTGGCTGGCGACGACGTGGCTGATTTGATGAAGGTGTTTGTACTGGTTCTTGTCCAGGAATAATTTCTCCTTTAAAGATCCACACCTTGATGCCTAGAATGCCGTAGATTGTTTGAGCAGTAGTATAGGCATAGTCAATATCTGCCCGTAACGTATGTAAGGGAACTCTACCTTCACGAGTCCACTCGGTACGTGCAATTTCTGCACCGTTCAATCGACCACTGACTTGAATGCGGATACCTTGGATACCAGCCTTTTGAGCGCGTTGAATCGTTTGACGGACGACACGGCGAAAAGAAACGCGACGTTCTAGCTGCTGTGCAATATACTCAGCAATCAGATAAGCGTCAGCATCGACTTGTTGCACTTCGACTACGTTGATGCGAATTTGGCGATTTCCACCGAGTAATTCTTGTAGTCCTGTGCGCAGCGATTCGATACCAGTACCACCACGACCAACAACAACACCAGGGCGAGCGGTACGTACTTCTAGATCGATTTGATCCGCTTTGCGCTCGATCCGGACTTCTGAAATTCCTGCGTTGTTTTGTGCTAGCCTGCCCAGCTTTTGCTCGATATAATTGCGTAGCTTATGGTCTTCTTTTAAAATCTCAGGATAGCGCGCTGGTTCAGCAAACCACCGCGATTGGTGTTCCTGAGTCACTCCTAGCCGAAAACCAACTGGATGAATTTTCTGTCCCACAAATACTTCCTCTAGTTACTAACTTTCTGCTGCCAATGCTGCATCTGTAGCGACGGCTACAGTAATATGACACGTAGGTTTACGAATTTGGTAAGCTCGCCCTTGCGCTCTAGGTTGAAAACGCTTGAGCACGGGACCTTGATCCGCGTACGCTTGAGTTATTTTGAGTTCCGCTGGATTTAATCCGGCGTTATGTTCAGCATTAGCAACTGCACTTCTGAGCACTTTGAGGATTGGATCGCACGCTCTGTAGGGCATGAATTCAAGAATAATCAGCGCCTCGCGGTATGATCGCCCGCGAATTTGATCGAGAACGCGACGTACTTTATAGGGAGACATCCGAATGTAGCGCGCACTTGCTTTTACTTCTGTAGTATCACTAGCCATAACCTTTCTCCTTTAGCTGTTAGCTGTTAGCTATTAGCTATTTATCTCCCTGCTTTCTTATCGCTTTTGGCATGACCGCGAAAAGTACGTGTTGGCGCAAACTCGCCTAGCTTGTGTCCTACCATTTGCTCGTTGATAAAAACTGGTACGTGTTGGCGCCCGTTATGGACGGCAATTGTATGACCAACCATCTGGGGCAAAATGGTAGACGCTCGCGACCAGGTTTTGATAACTTGTTTTTCGCCTTTTGCATTTAGCTTTTCAATTTTGCTGAGTAAACTGTCAGCGACAAAAGGACCTTTTTTGAGAGAACGACCCATAGCTCAATTTTGAATATTAGATGTGTTGGATGTGGAATTATGATTCTCTGCCACCGCGACCGCGTTTGGAAGACTTACGTCGGCGACGAACAATCAAAGCATTACTTGCTTTTTTCGGCTTACGTGTTTTAGCTCCCAGCGTTGGCTTACCCCATGGTGTCACAGGTCCTGGCCTACCAATTGGTGCTCTACCCTCTCCGCCACCATGCGGGTGATCGACTGGGTTCATCACACTACCTCTGACTTTGGGCCGCCGTCCTTTCCAACGATTGTGTCCAGCTTTTCCTGAACTGAGGTTACGTGCATCAATGTTCCCGACTTGTCCAATTGTGGCGTAGCATTCGCGACGTATAAGGCGGACTTCACCGGAAGGAAGCTTGAGCGTAACGTAGTTACCTTCTTTGGCGACAACCTGGGCACTAGCACCTGCGGCGCGGACAATTTGCGCACCACGACCAGGATACAGTTCAACATTGTGAACGGTTGTTCCTAGAGGAATGCGGCTGAGTGGTAATGCATTACCGTCCTCGAAAGGTGCATCAGGTCCAGAAATTACGGTTTGCCCAACTTTCAAGCCATTCGGTTGAAGAATGTAGCGCTTTTCGCCGTCTTGGTAATACAGCAGTGCAATGCGCGCGTTACGGTTGGGATCATACTCGATCGCGGCAACTTTGGCGGGAATGTTGTGTTTGTTGCGTTTGAAGTCGATGATTCGATACAAACGCTTGTGTCCGCCACCACGACGACGGCTAGTAATCACACCACGATTATTTCGACCTTTGGCGCGGTGGACTGATACGGTTAGTGATCGCTCTGGCTCCGTTTTGGTAATTTCGCTAAAGTCAGAGACAACGCGTTGGCGCGTACTGGGTGTATATGGTCGATAAGAGCGTGTACCCATAAGTTGTTTTGTTGTTGTGTTGACAATTTTGAATTGTTTGTTAAATCAGCTTGGACTAACCAACAATTCACTAAACATCTGGGAACAGGACTTTTCTAATCTTGTCTTCTTCCCCAGTCGCTACCGTGACAATAGCTTTCTTGTATTGGGGCTTAAAACCAATGAATTTTCCGACACGGCGCTGCTTGCGCGGTTGTTGTTGAGTGTTAACTTGAACAACTTTGACTTCAAACAAGTCTTCGATCGCCGCTTTGATTTGTGGTTTTGTTGCTTTCGGCGTGACTTCAAAAGTAAATTTGTTTTCCTCCATCAGCCGCGTCGCCTTTTCGGTAAGAATGGGACGACGTACTAAATCAGGGAGCGATCGCCGATCAATTTTGGGCACCGTAGACCTCCTGAATCTTATCAATAGCAGCTACCGTTGTTACGATCCGGTCGGCGTTCAACAGGTCGTAGACGTTTAACTGATCAGCAGCGATCAGCTTGACTTGAGACACGTTGCGTGCTGATAAGTAAACCGTTTCTACCATTTCTGGTAAAATCAACAGAACTTTAGTATCTGTATCGATTCCCCACCGCGCGATCGCCGCGATTAAGTCTTTAGTCTTTGGTCTGGGTAGATCACTCGCAAAGTCTTCCACAACGACTATATCTTCAGCGCGACTTACTAAAGCGGTGCGTAAAGCCAGCCGTCGCTCTTTGCGATTCATCTTGATTTCATAATCTCTAGGCTTAGGACCAAAGATAACGCCACCACCACGCCATAATGGCGAACGAATCGAACCAGCACGCGCGCGACCTGTACCTTTTTGCCGCCAAGGTTTGCGACCACCACCACGGACTTCCGCACGAGTTTTGCTGCTGGCTGTGCCTTGTCTGGCATTTGTTGTTTGCCGCACTAACGCTCGGTGGACGATATGCGCCGCACTCTTTTCATTTGCAACCTGCAAATTTAGTGCTGCTTGCCCTACCTCTTCTCCCTGCCAGTTTTTTACTACACACTCTACCATTTCTTCTTTACCCCTTTACCCCTTTTTGTAGTCTCTTGGTGTATTAAGTAAACTTACACGTTTACCCTGAACACCTGTAGTGGCAATTCATTGGGTCACCCTACTTTTGACTACCTCGCTTAGCTGGCACAATATTCAATAAAGCACCAGGCTTACCTGGAACGGCTCCTTTGATTAACAATATGTTTCGTTCAGAGTCTACTTTGATGACAGTCAGTTGAGGAATTGTCACGCGTTTTCCACCGAGACGACCTGCCATCTTTTTCCCAGGATAAACACGCCCTGGAGTCGTACCCGCACCAATTGAACCAGGTAATCGATGGTTTTTAGAACCATGCGACATAGGTCCGCGACCGAAGTTATGCCGTTTTTGATAGCCAGCAAAACCGCGACCGATGCTTGTACCGATGACATCGACCATTTGCCCAGCGGTAAATATATCTGCTTTAATTTCTTGACCTAGATTATATTCACTCGAATTATCTAAGTGATACTCGCGCAGATGGCGTAAAGATGGAGCAGAGGATTTAGCCAGATGACCTAACAAGGGTTTGTTAAGCGCTTTCGGCTTGACTTCTTTATAGCCAACTTGGATAGCAGCGTAACCATCTGTTTGTTTAGTTTTGACTTGCGTAACTGTGCATGGACCGGCTTGAACTACAGTTACAGGAATTGCTTTTCCTGCCTCGTCAAACACTTGGGTCATGCCCAGCTTTGTGCCGAGGATACCTACAGCCACAGTAACTGGTTTCTCCTTTTTTCAAGGTTGAATGAGCACCGGATATCGCTGATTCGCTGTAACCGGTTTGACATGAACTTATTTACCCAAGCTATTGGGCAAGTAAGCCATTTTTGTTTTTGAGCCTGCGCGTGGAAAGACACTTTAGATTCAGCGCGATCGCTATTGCAGTTAATTTCCCACCTAGACTTAAACGGCTTGCCGCTTAGTATCTATGTTGGTGAGTTGACGAGCTTTAGACCATAGTGCTGGTGTTAATACATTGCTGTCTACTTCTGCTATAGGACTCGCTCGTTGAACTAAATTTCATCGCACAAACGCTTGGGTAGTTCCAAGCACTCCAGCGCATTTTAGCCTCACACAGCTTTTTTCATAGGCATCAAGCAATTGCATTACTTTTTAACCTACTTTCCGATCAAGATTATAGTTTGACAGCTTGACGCTATAAGTTACTATAGCAACGCCTGCTAAACCTATGAATCACGTTTGTCACCACGTAGCTTGCGCTGTCAATAACCTAGCATCAAGGTTATTGCTGACTCAAACTTGAGGCATTTTGGTCACGATCTAACACTATAAACTAATTCTTTATTTTTGTCCACTAATTGCCTCAGTTTCCTGAATATTACATAAGATAACAGCTTAGGCTTAGCGCAACAATATTAAATTTTCTGATTAAAAAGATTACATATTTCTATTACTCACAGAAAACTTTAAAGAATCAGAAGTGACAAGCTCTTAGAAAAAATGAGAGACAGCAAGCGTGTCACCATATGAGCGATACTTAAAATCAGACACAATTCCCCGCGCAGGAAATTGACGAGTATATTGCACTACCTAAGATGTTGAGTAAGTGAGAATCACAAATTTATGGCACTCATTGTTATCGGCAATAAATTTATTAAAGACTTAGAAAAGTCGGGCGCTCTTGGTGTTTATGTACCGCTTGAGGGAGGCTTTGAAGGTCGCTATCAACGCCGACTACGGGCAGCAGGATATACTACATTGCATATTACGGCGCGGTCTTTGGGTGATGTTGCTGCCTATTTGACCAAAGTCCACGGAGTTAGACCGCCGCATCTTGGTAAAAAAAGTGTTGGTAAGGGTGCTGCGGTAGGAAACATTTACTATGCACCTCCAATAGTTAGTTATCATTTGCAACAACTACCGCCGAAGTCAAAAGGCTTAGTGCTGTGGATGATTGAGGGACATATACTGTCTAATCAGGAAATTGAGTACTTAGCGAAATTACCAAGTTTGGAGCCACGGGTAAAAGTTGTACTTGAGCGGGGTGGTGATCGCTATTTCCGGTGGACGCCTTTACAAGATACGTTACCAACGAGCTATCAAAGCGCTTGATTGGTGTTTAAAAGTTCTTGATTAAAGGTAAGAAAGTTATCTTCTTACCTTTAATAATATTATTGTTAAATTGCTACCTGAAATAGTTCTGATGAGGATAGTAACAGAGAATTTTCTATTTCTTGTCGAACTTCAGAAGACACTCGACATTTAGATTTAAGACAGTTAAGTAACAATGTATTGGCATAATAGTACTGCTTTAATAAATTTTTCTGGTGAGGATTAAAGTGCCAATTATGCGCAAAGTTCCGATGTTCAATTACTGCACTTTGTAGAAGTTTAATTTCGTCCTGACCAAACACTTTCCACCACTCGACAAACTTGCTGTCATCCTGAGGACATTTTGTAGCACGTTGTTTGAGCATTTTTAGCACCTGCGTTAACTCAGGAGCAGTGCTACTCGCACGTATAATTGCTCGGTCAAGCACGCGATGATAAATTAAATAAGGCTTCGTCGTTCCTAATACGCTATTAATTGTAAGAACGCGGTCAAGAGCAAGATCGAGACATAGTTGATCGTCAAGGTAACGTGCAAATTCGGGATGACAAGCGCTAGCCAAATCTAATCTTCCTGCTGTGGTATCACAAACTCGCGCAAGTTCTAAGTCAAGATAAAATGCTCTGATAATGAACGAGGGACAAGAACCTCTCACGCTTTGAGCTTTTGTGCTTAGCCAGTTAAGAAACTGGATTAATTGAGGTTCATTAACCAATAAATCATCAATATGTTTCTTTGCTAGCAATAATAAATAATCTGCTTGCGGGAGCATTCCCGCGCATAGTATAAAGACTTCGTGCCAGCGTTTATCAGTGATACGGCTGACAAGTTGTGTCAAAGCCATCGTTAAAGCTTGAGGTTCGGTGTTAAAAACGATGTTTTTTGCAGTGAAATGTTCCTGAAATGTAATATGCGAAAAAGAATAAATTCCTCTAGCACGTTCTATGAGTAAACCATGTTGTGCTTCGATTGCTTTGAGTAGAGCCTCAGGATCAATTGGTAAATTTACATGAGAACCTATGTCAGGTAGTTTGGCGATATAGTTATTAATGTATTGCTCTAAGTCTTGCTGTTTAAAGAAATATTCTCCACGCTCAAATGTATTACGTGCAATATGACTTAATAAATCATGTTTTCTCTGCACTGACAAATATTCATAAAGTTCGTCACGCTCAACATGGCGTTTAGCGTCCCATTTTTTAAGAAAAATACTTAGTGCTTCTT
Organism: Chroogloeocystis siderophila 5.2 s.c.1; assembly: GCF_001904655.1. Lineage (NCBI taxonomy): Bacteria > Bacillati > Cyanobacteriota > Cyanophyceae > Chroococcidiopsidales > Chroococcidiopsidaceae > Chroogloeocystis > Chroogloeocystis siderophila. Next base: position 39,746 of record NZ_MRCC01000006.1, read on the forward strand.
GATACAGCTTGACGCGATTTGCAGGGAAATCTCCCGCTTCTGCAAATACTAAACAAAGTAAGGTTAATAATAATGGATTTGTTGCAAGTTCTTTTAGCCGCGAATTTTGCTGTAACTTGAGAAGAAACTGATTACTTTTAGCTTGATTGCCTGCAAACCATTTATGCACAAACTCAATGATTTGGGATTGGTTAAAATCAGCAAGTTCTACTTCGGTGAAGTGTTCTAGATTATATTCCAACGAAGCTATACGACAAGTAATAATAAACTGATTGCTGTGATATTGAGTACTGAGTTGATTGATCTGCTGTAATACACGATGAACCTCTTTTTGGCGTACTTCATCAAGTCCATCGAGTAGAATTAAGGCTTTACCTTGATTTAATATTTGAGAAATAATACTGGTATTGATATCATAATTAGTAAGTTCCTGATTAATATACGTAATTAAGCTAGACGTATAAGCGCTTGCTGCAAAATTTTTGAGACTGATAAAAATAGGAATTTGGAAATGTAACTTTCCGAAAGCACATTCTGTAGCAAGATGTTTAAGAAAAGTTGTTTTGCCTGAACCAGGTTTTCCTAAAATTATCAACTTAGAATAATTCTGGACAGCTTGCAATCCAGAAATCTGCTGTTTATTAGCGTTATATAATTCTAGTTCTTTTTTGTCTGATAAATTGTATTTTTGTTGTAACTGCTCAATTTCTAGCCAACGACGGCTACTAATGCTTTTTAAAACGTTTATGTTAGTATAAATCTCTTGTAATGGTCGAGGGTAGGACATATCCAAAGCTCTAATTATGCCATGCTTGTGTTGAATATCAGCTTGGATCTTTCGCCATATTTCGTTATCAGTATTTACTTCTGACTTAAACGTTGTTTCTTGCTTAGTGCTGACTAGGTAATTTTCTGGCAACTCTGCTATTTCTTGCCAAGGTAATCCTAGTTTTTCGCAGATTCTATGAAAGTTTTCTCTATCGATTGGCTTACCAGCAAAAAAATTTTGTACGGTAGCACGTGAGACTTCTATTTCTACAGCTAGTTCAATCTTTGTAGCAAAATTCAATATCGCTTTATTTGCTCTTTTTATTCCTTCTGTTGTAGCTTTTAATGAGCGGCTCGATCGTGTTTTCATACAATATTGAAATTTTATACTCAATTAATTTAGTTTTGTATTTACCCCTTGAAGAAAATATGTTTTTATTTAACTCCTATAAAAAAAATCAGGCTACATCTTCGCCTTCAACGCCTTTTCAAGTACAATAAATAAAATAACTTAGAGTAGAAATAATACTATAAGTTACATTTTTTGCTTCGAACAACAATTAAACAAATATTTAATTTTTTCTTAGCTTATCTGGTTTATAAATTTTATTGTAGATTGCTTTTCTTTCTTATCTACTATCGTAGGACATAACTCAGCTGAGTACGAGTTCATGTATGTTGAGAAGTCAAGTACTAAAAATGTGTAAATAAATACACTGGCACTTTGATTACCTACTGAATAGTGTGTAGCAACTCGGTTTGAAAAACTATAAAGAAATTTATAGGATTAAATATTAGATGAGGCGATCGCAAAACTACTAGAATTTTTGTAAGAATACAGACAAGCATTTGTGCTATTTATTCCTCTTCTGTACTACATAAACGTCTTATGCCGCCTAAAATTACAGATCCAATAGTTTGGCAACAAGCTGAACTATTAATGCAACCAGCATTTATTCGAGTAATCGACCATATTGGTAAGCAACTAGAAGGATCTGATTGGCAAGGAAAGTACGAAGATGTGATGGTATGGCCTGAAGGAACAACAGACGAAACCAAGGACACGGTAACACAACTTGTACAACGCTTAGAAACAGCGTCTCCGAGTCAGGTTGTAGAGATTGAACAGACTTTGATTCATTTACCAATTCCACAACTAGAATACCACTTATGCTTGCAGCATCAAGGTGTACCAGAGGTAAAAGTAAATTTGTGGGAACTGTGCTATCAAATTTGCTTTCGTGATTACGATCCGGCGCAAACAGCAATAAATTATGGAGTGATTATTGATACTAGATTGATTGATGAAACAGGAGATATTGACTGGCAGTGTTTGGATCTCAAAGCAGGACAATTAGTTGAGCAGATATTTGCTAACTTACCAGATGTATAAATAAGCTAGTGGCAAACTTGGTAGAAAGGTAAGTATTATGCAGCAACTGCGAAATATGCAAGCAAATACGAGAGCAAGTTTTAGCGATGATGCGACTGCGCTTCAAGCATCTCAACAGAAAGCTGTTTTATATGATCGCTCACACTGGGGAAGAATTGAAGTAAGTGACGGCGATCGCTTGCGGTTTTTACATAACCAAAGCACGAATGATTTTGAGCAACTTAAACCAGGACAAGGCTGCGATACTGTATTTGTCACATCTACCGCCCGTACAATTGATTTAGCTACGGCGTATGTCACTGAAGATGCTGTTCTCTTACTCGTTTCACCAAATCGCCGCGAGTTTCTCATAGAATGGCTAGACCGCTATATCTTTTTTGCCGATCGAGTCCAGCTAAAAGATGTGACACCTGAGACTGCGGCATTTAGTTTAATTGGACCTGAGAGCGATGCCGTTGTACAGCAGTTAGGGATCGGTACAATTATCAATCAGCCGTATGGACATCATACAGTAGTTCAGCTAGGAGAAAGTGAGGTACGTATCGCGGTAGGTAGTGGTTTGGCGTTACCTGGATACACGCTGATTGTTCCTGTTGCAGCAGCCGCAACAGTATGGAATAACATTGTGCAAGCTGGAGTGGAACGCATAAGCGATCGCGTGTGGGAACAGCTACGGATTCTTCAAGGTCGTCCTGTACCAGAATGTGAATTGACCGACGACTATAATCCTCTAGAAGCAGGTTTGTGGAAGGCGATTTCTTTTAATAAGGGATGTTACATTGGACAAGAAACGATCGCCCGCTTAAATACATATCAAGGAGTCAAGCAAAAACTTTGGGGCATCCGCCTCGAATTCTTGGTTGAACCTGGAAGCGCGATCGCGGTTGCAGATGAAAAGGTTGGTAAACTTACCAGTTGTATAGAAACTGCGCAAGGTTATTTTGGACTTGGTTACATCCGCACTAAAGCTGGTGGAGTCGGTTTAAAAGTAAAAGTGGGAGAAAGTGAGGGAGAAGTGATTGATGTTCCCTTTCTTACCCATGAATACTATCGAGGTGAATAAAGCATATTTGCTACCGGACATCCACCACGAAGATGCCTTTCTACTACCGCTGGCACTTCAGCAGGTTGAACGCGACTGTACCAAATTTGTTCAGGCAAGACGAGTACCATCGGTCCATTACCGCATTGCCCTAGACAGTTGCTACTCACAACTGTAGTTTTAGGTACTGGATGCAATTGAAACGCAGCAAGCACTTTTGCCGCGCCTTGTTTGCGACAAGTGCGATTTTGACACACCATAACGCATCTTGAAGATGGTGACTTATCAGGTAATATGTCTGACATTAGTACTTAAGCGCTTTCGTTATGTGAGATGATATAGCCCTAGTCAACAGAGTTAGAACACTTTAAAAGCTTCTCATGTTTTCCCTGAGGGAATTTTAACCCTGACCCCTGACTCTGCTATATTAATCAGGCAATAGCCCTTTGGCGGCTAACCACTCCTGATTAAAAAGTCGTGACTGATAACGTCCACCGCTATCACAAAGAATTGTGACTATCGTGTGTCCTGGACCCATTTGTTTTGCAAGTGCAACGGCTGCTGCAACATTAATTCCAGAAGAACCACCGACAAAAATTCCTTCCTCGCGTAGGAGTCGATAAACAACGCGGATACACTCAGGATCTTCGATTCTGATGGCGTCGTCAATTGGCGCGCCTTCCATATTTGCAGTCACGCGGCTATTGCCAATGCCTTCGGTGATCGAACTACCTTCGCTTTTAGTTTCACCAGTTTTAATATAACTGTAGAGCGCACTTCCCATAGGGTCAGCTAAGACGGTTTTGATTGCTGGATTTTTTTCTTTGAGAAACATGGCTACACCCGCAAGCGTTCCCCCTGTTCCCGTAGACGTTATCCACGCATCAACTTGACCATCCGTTTGCTGCCAAATTTCTAATCCAGTTGTTTCGTAATGCGCTTGACGGTTAGCGAGATTATCGAACTGATTAGCCCAGATGGCGTTTTCCATCTCTGAGGCAATTCTTCCAGAGAGTTTGACGTAGTTGTTAGGGTCTTTGTAGGGCACAGCAGGAACTGGGCGAACTTCTGCGCCTAAGGTTCTCAATGCATCTATTTTCTCTTGCGACTGAGTTTCCGGAATCACGATGAGACACTTGTAGCCTTTGGCGTTGCAGATATGCGCTAAACCTATACCCGTATTGCCCGCAGTTCCTTCTACAACAGTACCACCTGGTTTGAGTAGTCCTTTTTCTTCAGCATCTTTGATAATGTAAAGTGCTGCCCGATCTTTTACGGAACCACCAGGATTGAGAAACTCCGCTTTACCAAGAATTTCACATCCTGTTTCTTCACTGAAGTGTTTTAATCTAATCAGTGGCGTGTTACCAACAGTACCTACAAAACCATTCTTGATATCCACTGCAATTTAATTCCAGTCTTTTTGACAATATTAACTATTTTCTCATACTGGTTTTTGCTATTTTGAAGCCTGGCGATTTTAATTGCGGCTTGACAAACCTTGTCTACCGTCGTGGACAACATCTGTTGTGTCGCAGGGGTCAGGGCTAAACTTGCCTGAGGGAAATCACTACGAACTTCGATAATGTCCTAATTTTATTGACTAGGGTTTTAGATTCTCTAGGTAAAAAAGGTGGGCTTTTGCCCACCAGAATCACTCACAACTTTAAATTACTTATTCGGTTGGGGAGTCATCCGCAAGTAGGGCTTGAGTTCAGTATGACCTTTGGGGAATTTCTGCTTGATTTCTTCAGGATCTTTGATCGAAGGAACAATCACGCAGTCATCGCCATCTTTCCAGTTTGCTGGAGTCGCTACGCTGTAGTTATCGGTAAGTTGCAACGAATCGATAACGCGCAAGATTTCATCAAAATTGCGTCCAGTGCTAGCAGGATAAGTGAAGTTGAGACGCAGTTTTTTGTTTGGGTCGATAATGAAGACTGAGCGGACTGTTAGCGTGTCATTGGCATTGGGGTGAATCATGTCATAAAGATTGGAAACCTTTTTGTCAGGATCTGCCAAGATCGGATAATTAAGACCGACGTTTTGGGTTTCTTCAATATCTTCAACCCAGCCTTTATGCGAATCTACGTCATCAACACTCAGCGCGAGTACTTTGACGTTACGCTTGTCAAATTCGGGCTTGAGGCGGGCAACTTCACCAAGTTCGGTCGTGCAAACTGGGGTAAAGTCTTTGGGGTGGGAAAATAAAATAACCCAGCTATCGCCAGCCCACTCGTAAAAATCGATTTCGCCTGCGGTAGAGGCTTGTTTAAAGTTTGGTACTGTGTCACCTAGTCGAAGAGCCATAACTCGATTCCTATGCTCTGAAAGTCTGTAACTCGTTTACTTTGCGATCATGACATAAAACCCCGATTCTCCGGTCGGGGTTTAGCGGTTTTCAACAAAATTTTAGGTTTAGTAATTCAGTTTACAGATTAGTAAGCAAGGTGTTGTTGAACGGCGAGCACTAAGTTATCTGTCCAATATCGCGTAAGGTCGGCACTCGCGGCTTCCACCATGACGCGAATTACAGGTTCAGTACCAGAAGCGCGGACAAGAATTCTTCCTTGATCTCCCATTGCGGCTTCGGCTTGCGCGATCGCTGTTTGAATAGGTGCGCATTGATTCCAGTTCATACGGCGATCACGATTTTCGACGCGTACATTTCGTAACAATTGAGGATAAGTCGTAAAGCTTTGATTTACCATTTCTGATAATGGTACTTTGGCGTATTGTACTAGCGCCGCAATATGCAAAGCTGTTAGTAATCCATCACCTGTAATGCCGTAGTGGCGACAGAGAATGTGACCTGATTGTTCACCGCCGAGCATTCCACCAGTACGAGCCATTTCTGCTTGCACGTATTGATCGCCTACTGGCGTACGAATCATTTTACCACCAATTTTTTCCCAGGCACGCTCAAAGCCAAGATTTGCCATTACGGTTGAAACGATCAAGTTGTCTGGAAGTTGTTGTTGGGTTTGTAACGCTTGACCCCACAGGTAAAGAATATAATCGCCATCAACAGGTCTACCTTTGTCATCGACCGCGAGAACTCGATCTGCATCCCCATCAAACGCAAAACCTAAAGTTGCGCGATGTTCTTGTACCGCAGCTTGTAAGGACGTTAAGCAGGTAGAACCACAGTCCACATTGATGCGATCGCCATTCGCGCGATCATGTAGGCAAATGACTTCAGCACCCATATCCCGAAATACCGCTGGTGCTAAGTCTACAGCCGCACCCCATGCTAAATCCAACACAATGCGCATTCCTGCAAAGTCACGATTGCGTAGCAAAGGTTTTTTGAGCGATTCAGTATAATCTTGTACTAAGTCGGAACGTAGATACGAACGTCCCCAAGCATTTTGGCTAATACAAAAGTTTGTCTGACTGCGCACGCCTGCTTCAATTTCAGCTTGCCAAGCTTGCGGTAATTTAGCACCATCTGAACCAAAGAATTTGATACCGTTATCGGCTGGTGGATTGTGGCTGGCAGAAATCATCACACCGCCGATCGCATTGGTGATACTCGTCAAGTAGGCAACGCAAGGTGTAGGACATAAACCGAGATGCCACACTTCTAACCCAGAAGACGCTAAACCTGATGCAACCGCCATCGCTAGCATATCACTAGAATTACGCGAATCTTGCCCGACAATAATAGGTCCTAGTTCGCGCGAATTTTGGCGCAGTACCACTCCAGCCCAGAAGCCTACTTGCAACGCTAAAGACGCCGTGAGTAATTCTCCTACACGCCCTCGGATGCCATCAGTACCAAATAATGGAGAATTTGGTACTGCGATCGCGGCTTGATATTCTGTTGTTTTTGGCAGCGATATCACCTGGGTAGATTCAATGCTTGCCGTACTTTGAATGCCAACGGGAGACGATACCATAATTTTTTTCACTCCTCACACAACTAGTTCACGCTAGGAGAATATCATTTTCTAATCTGGCGCTTAATATTGTTTTAACTTTATTCCCACTTTATTAAATAGATATAAAAAATTTATTTTATGTCAGATTATTTCACCTCAGTATAAGCCGCAATCTCTTTACAGATGCTTTACACTTGGGTAATAAGTTGATTCATTAATAACAAAGCTGACAATTTACTGCTATTCAAGCAAGTATGTGATTAATTGTACGCGTAGTTACATAAAAATTTGTCAAGCTTGTATAAATCTTTTACTAAGTTTCTATGTAATATTACTGAAGTTTTGAGTATTTGCTTGCAGCTATCTGCTATTAAACTCCAACTTCTAACAAGAGTGCTTGCATATTGTCCCACGTCAAGTCTTGCTCGATATAACGCGGTGATTGCGGATTATAAGGACTTACTAGCCGATCAATCGTGAGAATTTTGGCATTATCTGATAGCACTGGTACTTCTGGATCAAAGGCTGTAGGGCGCATCAATGAGCTAGAAAAACCTTTGAATATCGCGATTTGATCAAGTTCTCCATCAACTTCTACTGTAACAACTAATACTTCTTGCGGTCGCTTTACTGTGTATTGTTCTAAACGTTTCCCTATGGAATTATTCATGCTTACTTGAAGGAGTTACGTACAAGGGCTAGGGGCTAGAAATCAAGATTACCACCGCATACCATTTCATAAACAGCACGTTCTAAGTAGGCGTTCTAATTCGTTACCCCTTCCCTAAGTCTGAATCATTGCGGTAGCGCAGAACGTCCTTGCTTGCCTAGTTTGAACAGCACAAAATAGCCGAGGCAGATAAAGTAGAAAATCAAGCCAACGATGCCTAAAAAGCCAAGGAACTGAGGTGTAGAGTTGGGGTGGAAATATTCTCTAAAGAGTAAGGGTGGTTCGCGCAGGATTGTACAAAAAGGATTAGTGGAAGCGCCGCTAACGAATGCACATCTTAAGAAGGGGATGCTTGCGATCGCGCCTAACACACTATAGACTGTCATAGCCCAGCGCCACGAGTTAAACGTGAGTTTTAATGCGCCTGAAAATTGATCGTCGATTTCTTCGTTGAGATCAATCCAAAACCACAGCCCGATCGGAATTAAAATTCGCGCGATCGTTCCTGAAATATACCCTACTGGTAGTGCGGCAATGAGTAAGTAAACGGAGATCGCAAGCAAGCTTGATACGCGCCAGTAAATTATTAATAAACGTTGGATTGCTTCCGCTTTTTGAACAAATGCCCAAATTAGCAGAATGAGGGGGATGATGACTGTAAATAATACGGCTAAGCGGTAGTCCATCCAAACGAGAGGACGTAGCCAAACTTCATTTTGCATAGCTTCAGGATAATTAACTCAGCAGAAATTTGTATTTAATTCACAAACACGAGTAATTTTGCACAAAATTTGTTTGTTAAAGATGAACAGCAATAGCAACCTTTAAGTCCACAAAAAATGAAAAGGGACACTTTGTCAAGTGTCCTCACCCATATGTTAAGCGTCTTGTCGAAAAGGAATTACATCAACTAATTATTCATCGTAAATACGGCATTCAGCAGCTTCTGGATTTTCGTCGCAGTATTGCTCTAGAGAGTTTTTGGGTTTCATTTGCTTTTGATGGGATGCTTCTGCTTGTAGTTCTTCTACAGCGTCCCAAGCTGCGGCACATTCACCAGATTCAGCACCAGCAGTATCACAGACAGCACGTGCCTGTTCACGTTCTTGTTCAATTTGTTCTTGGATGTTGCTCATAGATTTTGTCGTTTCTGTCATCTTTTATATAGTATAGAAAACCTACAATGCTCTATGTTCTGTGCGTTATGAACTTCTAACCTATTACAGGAGCATTGCACTTGCCTAAAAAGTGATCGCCTTATAGAGGATAACTCTATAACTAGGGATCAGCAATGGTAATCACCAGTACCACCTTTCATTAATAACAAGCAGTGGAGACGTGATTTGTAAATTGATTTTATGTTTTAATCTTTCAGCAACGATCCTGCAAAAGAAGGAATTTCAACGCAGATTACGTATTTATACGCGAGCTTGCTCAGATTTGTACAGCGAAGCTCTATCTTAGGTTAGAGGTGGTTGAGGAAGTGAATAAAGGTGCGATCGCTTTGATAGCTTTTGACACAAAGTTGTCATTGAAGCGCAAAGATGCTGAAAAATTTGTCCAAAGATGAGCGAATATCGAATAGACTAATCTTGCCGCGATTAAATTAGCGCTATGCTCATTAGCTTAATTGCAGACTACGGAAACGGCGATCCAGCTTTTGCAGAAGTTACTCAACGTTTATTATTGGCTTTACCCAAGGCTCAAGTTAGCTTGTTGTCGGTTCCTCCCTTTAGCACTTTAGCTACTGGGTTTTGGGTAGCGCAACTTGGTCTTAATCCTGGTCCCCAAGAACGTTTAATATATCACAATTGCGCACCTCGTCAAGACAAGTCTGAACCAAGACTAGATAATGAAGGAGAGGGGTTAACTTATGCCTTACTAACCAATGGGGTGAAAGTTGTAGGTGTAAATGCTGGACATACACTCTCTTTTATCAAAAACCACTCACAAGTTGTTCAAATAGTCAAGGTATCGCGCGGCGGATCGCAGTTTCGTTCACGGGATGTATTTCCGCAAGCAGCGGCAGCGATCGCCCAAGATGATTTCAGCCTTTTGGGCGATGAGATAAGTTCTGAGCAAATTCCCGATGCACCAAGCGATCGCGTAGCGTGGATTGATGGATACGGTAATATTAAAACTACCATTCCTGCGCATAGTGTCAATCTCAATCCTGAAGATAAAGTCATCATTCGCGTTGGTGATGTTGTGAGTGACGCGGTCTATTCTGATGGCAGTTTTAGAGTTCCTGAAGGTACTTTAGCTTTTGCACCAGGGAGTTCTGGCTGGCAAGGAAATGACGGTAAGCCAGTACGATGGATGGAGTTATTCTTACGCGGTGGGAATGCGTGGGAACGTTTTGGTAGACCAAAAGTAAATCAAGTTGTGGCTCGGTTGAGTTAGGAGTTGTCATAGCAACCGTTACACCTCTACCACATTTTTGTTCTAAAATCAATAGTTCGATCCTTGCAGGTAGCTGATATGGTACAAACACCAAAGAAGGCTTTGACGCTAGAAGAGTTTCTTAAACTGCCAGAAACAGAACCCGCTAGCGAATACATTGACGGGCAGATCGTTCAAAAACCAATGCCGCAAGGGGAACATAGCGCGATTCAAACCGAGTTATCAGCAGCAATTAATGCTGCACTTAAACCACAACGAGTTGCTAGAGCATTTTGTGAACTGCGCTGTACGTTCGGCGATCGCTCGATTGTTCCAAATATTGCCGTGTTCACTTGGAGTCGAATTCCGCGCCAGGAAGATGGTGGAGTTGCTAATGTGTTTGCGATCGCACCTGATTGGGTAATTGAAATTCTCTCACCTGACCAAAGTCAAACGAAACTCACAAAGAATATTTTGCACTGTCTAAAACACAACACGCAGATGGGTTGGTTAATCGATCCTCAAGAGCGATCAGTGTTTGTTTATCGATCAGATCAGCCAACAGATGTGTTTGATAAACCAGAGATTTATCTACCTATGCCAGCATTTGCCCAAGATTTTAGTTTATCGGTGAAAGCATTGTTTGATTGGTTACTAGAGTAATCAAACGCAGATAATACGTGGTTGTCTATCGCAAGCTAGCGGCAAAATTGAGAAAGATTAAGTATACACCAAAACGCAGCAAGAAAGCTTTACACATCCGCTATAGTACCGTTTTATGCTGCCGTAACCTGCTCAACCACTGACCAGATCCAGCTTTTCATGATGTAAAGTTGAGTATCTAAGTCAATCTCTTGAAATGAATAATTTGTGCGCCCTGTCTCCTTGAAGTCTCTGTTGCACTGGTCAATTTCTGTAAGTGAAGCCTCCGCTAAAGCGGGGCAGATTGCTAAAGGCATCTCTGAGGCTCCAATGTACTGAGGTTGAAATTTATGCATAACAAAAGCAAGCGAACTACCAGGATTAGAAACACCTAAACTTTCAAATTTAGGGAGATCTAGCTCGAAAAATTCTGATGACAAAGCGTTTTGAGAAAGTCCACACAATAGCTTGAGGTGGCATAAAAATGCTTTTTGTTCTTCATCGAAAGTTTTGTTTTTGTCGCACTAATCATCAATGCACGAGTTAATCTGCCAAAGTGCGATCGCTCAAGCCAAATGTAAAGTCTTCCCAGACTATCAAGCATGTTTCCGGTATAATATGTGGCTTCTTACCACAACACCACTAATGGAAACGATTAAATATACGCTTACAGAAGACCAAATGCCGACAGCTTGGTACAACATCCAAGCTGATTTACCGACTCCAATGCCGCCTGTATTGCATCCTGGAACAGGACAGCCAATTACTCCTAGCGATCTTGAACCTTTGTTTCCGATGGAGTTAATCGTGCAGGAGGTGAGCCAAGAACGATGGATCGAGATTCCTGAACAAGTACAATCAATTTACCGTCAATGGCGACCAACACCACTATATCGCGCTCGACGTTTAGAACAAGCCCTCGATACTCCTGCCAAAATTTATTACAAATACGAAGGTGTTAGCCCTGCGGGTAGTCATAAGCCGAACACAGCAGTTGCGCAGGCATATTACAACAAACAAGCCAAAGTCAAACGTTTAACAACCGAAACAGGTGCAGGACAATGGGGTTCTTCTTTGGCTTTTGCTGGCGCGTTATTTGGGTTAGAGGTTGTGGTATACATGGTCAAAGTCAGCTACCGACAAAAACCTTATCGTCGGGCGTTGATGGAAGCTTATGGTGCAAAAGTCATCGCTAGCCCTAGTCAAGAAACCGAGGCAGGAAGAAAGATTCTTGCGCAATATCCTGATAGTAATGGTAGTTTGGGGATTGCGATTAGTGAATCTGTGGAAGTCGCTGTTCAAGATCCGCAATCGAAATATGCTTTGGGTAGTGTCCTTAATCACGTACTGCTGCATCAAACTGTAATTGGGTATGAAGCGATCGCACAGTTAGAACAAGCTGGAGACTATCCTGATATCGTCGTTGGCTGTACAGGTGGGGGAAGTAACTTTGCGGGGATTGCTTTTCCTTTTATTGGGGCAAAGCTACGCGGTGAGCAAAATAGTATCAGGTTTATTGCAGTTGAACCAGCAGCTTGTCCGACACTCACTCAAGGTAAATACACTTATGATTATGGTGATACTGCACATCTGACCCCTCTTGTCAAGATGCACACTTTAGGTAATTCTTTTATGCCCGAAGGCGTTCATGCTGGTGGATTGCGGTATCATGGCATGGCTCCTTTACTAAGTCACGTTGTCGAGTTAGGACTAATTGAAACTCGTGCCGAACCGCAACTTAGTTGTTTTGCTGCGGGGCTTACATTTGCACGGGTTGAGGGTATCCTTCCTGCACCTGAAGCGAATCATGCGATAAAAGCTGCGATTGATGAAGCGTTGCGCTGTAAAGAGGAAGGAACGAGTAAGACGATTTTATTCAATCTCTGCGGTCACGGTCACTTTGATATGCAAGCTTATATGGATTACCAGGCAGGGTTACTCCGCGATACGGAATACAATGCAGAGGAAGTAGCGATGGCGTTAGCGGGATTGCCCGTGTTTAATTAGGTATTGCTGAGTTAGGGTATGAAGTAGTAAGCTTCAGCAGCCCCCTAAAGACACTCCGTTGTAGCAAGTGGCGTGAATTTAGAGGGCTTTTTATTTGTAAAGCTCTTATTCCGCAGCAGCAGAAGCTAATTCTGCTTTAGAGTCAGATGTAGCATCTGGTTCGATGACTTGCTCTTCTGGCAACCCAAGTATAGATTTATACAGCTTGATGTAATCTTTGGCAGATGTTGTCCAACTGAAATCCTGACTCATACCGCGTTGTTGAAGGGCTTGCCAGTAGTCTTTATAGCGGAAGCCTTCCCAAGCGCGCACCATACACGTATAAAGATCTAAAGGTTCGTAACGGTCAAAGCAATAGCCTGTACCTGCATGATTGATAGGATCGTGGTGCGATACGGTGTCAACTAAGCCACCTGTGCGGCGCACAATCGGCACGCAGCCATAGCGAAGCGCCAGCATTTGGCTGATACCACAAGGCTCAAAACGGCTTGGCATCAAGAACGCATCACTACCAGCGTAAATGCGTCTTGCTAGGGCATCGTTGTAGAGTAAATAAGTTGCCATCCGTCCAGGAAAACGCGACGCCATTTGCCATAATTGACTTTCGTAATAGCGATCGCCTGTTCCTAACACGACAAACTGGGCATCGGTATAAGCCAAGAAGCGATCAAGCGTTTGCAAAATTAAATCAATGCCTTTTTGCTCAACCAACCGCGTCACGATACCAATTAAAAAAGCACCCGAATTGACTTCTAAACCGACTTCTTCTTGTATTGCGACTTTATTTGCTTTGCGTTGGTCTAATGTATCAGTGGTAAATGTTTTAGCAATGTATTTATCAGTTGCTGGATCGTAAACTTCAGTGTCAATGCCATTGATGATACCAGATAGCTTACCACTAATAAACGACAACAATCCTTCCAACGTTTCACCATACTCAACTGTCTGAATCTGCTGCGCGTAGGTGGGAGAAACAGTCGTGACGCGATCAGCATATTGTACGGCGGCTGCCATTGTGTTGTGTCCTTGCATATACCACGGACACCAAGTAATTTTCTCTAAGTACCAGCGCCAAGGTCCTTGATATGCTAAGTTGTGGATTGTAAACACTGTCGAAATATCTGGAGATTGATGCATCCACACAGGAATCATGCCTGTGTGCCAGTCGTGACAGTGAATAATTTCGGGCTTCCAGTAGTTCCAAGCAAATTCTGCTGCACCGTTGGCAAATAGCGTGAATCTCCAGTCTTCGTCCTCTCCAGAATAAATGCGACGCGGCCAAAACGCTGGGTGTCCGAACAAGTACAAGGGGACGTCAGTACCAGGAAGGACAAATTCGTAAACTGCGAAGGATTGAAACATCGCATTACCGTACCAAACTGGATCTTTGGGAATCTCCATTTTGTCGGGCAAAAAGCCATAATATGGCATGAATATCCGGACATCATGCCCCATTGCTTTTAGTACTTTGGGTAAAGCACCTACAACGTCTCCCATTCCACCAACTTTGGCAATGGGGGCTGCTTCTGCGGCAACAAACAGAATTCGCATCTTAATTTTTATGTCCCCTAATTGTATTGCGTCGAGATCATGATAGCGGATGTGAGGAGCGAGGGGTGAGGGGTGAGTGGCTAGTGAATAGAGAACAATCGTGTATTACTTCTCCTTTACCCCCTGCGCCCTCTTGCCTAAGAAGCTTCCTCAGCTTCCCCTGCTAGTTTCATCCGCGTTGTACCGCTTGAAAGATCTCTTCTAAAATCTCTTGCGCACCTTGTTGACGAAGGCGTTGGGCAAGTTCAGTTCCCAGTTTTTCGGCGGTGCTAACGCTACCTATTACGGTGTCTTTGACGAACTTTGTGCCGTCTACACTCGCAACTATACCTGTTAGTGTTAAAGTATCGCCGTCGAGTTGAGTGTTGACACCGATAGGAACTTGACAACCGCCTTCGAGAGAGCGTAAAAAGGCTCGTTCAGCTAATGTGCGATCGCGTGTGGGTACGTGTTCAATTGCCTGAATTAATGACAGCACTTCGGTATCATCAGTACGGCATTCAATGCCTAGCGCACCTTGCCCAACGGCGTGTAACGAAACTTCTGCGGGTAAAACCTGGTGAATGCGATCGCCCATTCCTAAGCGTCTTAACCCTGCTACGGCTAAAATAATTGCATCGTATTCGCCTGCATCAAGTTTTGCTAATCGAGTATTTAAATTGCCTCGGATATCTTTAAAAGTCAGATGCGGAAAGTGATGGCGTAGCTGTGCTAAACGTCGTAAAGAAGAAGTTCCGATGACTGCACCTTCAGGTAAAGTATCGATTTGTTTATCTTTGTGCTTTTCGTGTACAACTAATGCATCAGCAGGATCTTCGCGTTCAGTGACAACTCCTAGCATTAAACCTTCAGGCAAGTTTGTCGGCAAATCTTTGAGCGAATGCACCGCAAAATCAATTTCATGGCTTTGCATTCCGACTTCAAGTTCTTTAGTAAATAGCCCTTTATCGCCAATCTTAGCGAGGGCGACATCCAAAATTTTGTCGCCTTGCGTAGACATCGTGTGAACTTCAAAGGTGCGATCGGGAAATGCTTTTTGTAGTTGTTCTTGCACCCAATAAGTCTGTACTAGCGCAAGTTGACTTTTACGCGAACCAATGCGGATTGTGCGAGTAGAACTGGAAACAGTAGGAGAAGCGTTGGGGGACATATAAGCAATTCAAAATTCAAAATTTAAATGTCTAACAGCGGATTGCATTGTAGCAGCACAAATTAAATCACTTGATCTAGACTACCTTAGTGCTTGACTAAGAAAAGCAATATTAATTCGTAATTCGTAATGATTTCTGATTTAGTGCTGCACTTTTGCTCAACTAGACTAAACAGGTAGACTGTGTTTATTGAGTCGTTACTTAATAAACATTGATTTATATAAGTATAACCGCTAAGGTATTGCTACTGATTTACTGTCTTTGTCTCCGCGTTTGTACGGTTTTTATCCAAATTTTGTAGCTGATACATTAAGCTTAGAAAAACATTCTACTGTTGTTGCTTGTTTAATCAATCTTTAGCTGCACTCTAGTAATTCTTTGCCATTAGAATCTTAATGAAAGCCTCTATAGCTATTACTACTACACTACTGGTAGTTTCTGTCGTACCTTCTGCATCGGCTAATACCGAAAAGATCCAACAACTTCTAGCGACAAAAGAGTGTCAAAACTGCGACTTGAGTGGTGCTGGGTTAGTTTTGGCTAATCTATCAGGTGCAAATTTGAGTGGTGCAAATTTAAGTGGCGCCAATCTCAGTCGTGCCAATCTTAGCGGTGCTAACCTTGTTGGTGCAAATCTTGTTGGTACAAGTTTATTTGGGGCAAACTTAAGTGGCGCTATCTTGAGTGGTTCGGATTTAAGTGCGGCTGACTTGCGAGATACTTTTTTAGCAAACGCCAATTTAACTGGTGCGCAGTTAGCTGGGGCAAATTTACAGGGTGCAGTAGGTATACCACCGCAAATAGGAAATGCGGAAGATTTTTATGGTTGGGGTGTCGTGCAAGGTAAAAAAGGAGATCCACAAGGTGCGATCGCCTATTTCAATCAAGCATTGAGTATTAAACCTGATTATGCTGCGGCGTATCTGGCAAGGGGTGTGGCACGCTACCAACTTTTTGATCGCCTTGGTGCGCTGCAAGATGCTAAACAAGCCGAAAAACTTTTTTCAGCGCAAGCTAATAACGATGGGTTACAAACCACGCAAGTTTTTATTGCAGAACTAGAAAATCCTCCGAGTGAATCTGTACCAAAAAGTAAACCAAATTTTATGAACTTTCTAGGTGCAGTAGGTTCAGTTTTATTAAGATTTTTATTTTGAATGTTTGTTGGGTAACGGTGAAGTTGTGCGGCGGCAGATAACCTTAAACTCTCACCGACAACCTCTGTTCCGTCCGCACCAACGCATTGTTAGGTGGCTGTTGCTTCTACAAACTGCACAGCCAACGAGAAATAGATGCAACTTGGTCCTCCTCATTTAGGTTTGCAGCATTACTGAGCATCCCACTTTGTAGTTGCTCCCAAATTTCGCCAGCCATCCTTCTCTCGATCGCTGCCCCTACAAAAAAGGTAAGTGGTGAATGACCAGCATCTGCAAAGGCTTGTCGTATACGATTCAGCGCCGCTTGTGCCGTTTTCCAATGCTCGTCAGCACCGGCTGGATCAATTCCGCCCTTCAACTCTCCCAAGGCAATTGTGTAAGGCTCAACTTCAACAGGTTCTATCTTGCTGGATTTATTCGCGGGCAGTGCTTCTGGCGCAAGATTGAACAAACAGAGATCTACATTACTTTTAACCAACGGAATATTTAGGTTATAGATAAGTGTACGCCTACCAAGATCACTCTCCCAACTGAGTCCGCGTAAAGATAACTCAATTTCTGCATCGTCATTTGTCATCGCTATCCACTTTTTTGTCTTTGAATGCTGCCAATGGTAACTTTGACCTGCAATGGTCAGGGTTGAAAGAATAGCACGAGTCAGTTTCCTTTGGGCGAGCGCTCCACCGATATTACGCATTGAACCACCGAGCGTATCGCCACGAGTCAATAGAAATCTAAAGACTAATTCCTCTACAAAATTTGCACCTGCTGGTTCAAGAAAGTTCTTAATTAGACCGTTAATCGCATCAATTTTATCCTCTGCGGTCAAATGAGCAAGAGATTTGTCCGATAATCCTGCCGCAGTCAACAGTCCCATCTCGATACCCTGAACGTTTAGCAAATCAGCAGGATTTCTAACTTGATTTGCTGCTGCTTGAAGTGCCCTTGCCTCTGCAACATAAGGGGTAGCCCGTCGATTCTTCTCAAGTGCAAGTGCCACAAAGCCCGCACGAGTCGCTTCATAGGTTGTTACAAGATCATCACTAGACTGAAGATGGTTAAGATAAGCAGTCATAGGATCAGGTTACTGTTTTCTCCATACATAAACACATTTTCTCAAGGGATCACGCCCATGATTTCCCATTTGCTGACTACTGTTACCCTTATCACCAGGCAAAACGAGAATATTTTCAACGATAAAACCTAGTTTCTCTGCAAAGTCAGAGAGGATCATATCCACTGAAATACTTACGCCGGAGTAACGCACATTGTCATTGACCATAAATAACAGTGCCCCAGGTTTGAGTACGCGAAAACATTCTTGTATGACACAAGCCATTTCATAAAAGTAACCTCTCACCATCCTGGGTATTCCGTTATTATTTAATACACCCTGGAGTTTCTGATTATCTAAATATTTTAGGATGGCTTGCAATAAAGGTTGTGAATTCGCAGTCTCTATAGCCAGGTTCCAATTTGGATTGATAGCCAATAGATCTTTCAAGCGATTTTCAACTGTGCAACTTAACATCTCCTGTCGGAGATTGATTAGTCCCTTTTCAGAAACATCTAACAATGCAAGCTCTAAGGCATAAGTACGAGTGTAGTCATATCGATTGCAATAGGGTGGAGACGTGATAACAGCGTCATAAATTGCATCAGGTAAAGTCGGCAGCAATTTTAGGCAAGATCCTTTAAGAAGTTTGATTTCACCTTGTGGTCTCCTAACTGAAAAAAGTTCTACCTGATGTGTAGGGGGTTCCAGATCATCAATAATTTCTTGGATTTTATTGGTAATAGCATAATCAAAATTTAGGATTTCACCTTTATTGAAAGGCTTTTTCCCCTGTCCACGACCGGAGCGATAATCCCAACGAAGATATTGTCCATCTTTGCGAGTGTAGCTTATAGACTCTAAAACACATAGTAGAGCAAAGAGCAAAACCTCTCGAACTCTTTCGCTCTCCTGATAACAAGCTCCGAGGTACTGCTCAATTGCTCTTTTATTTTCTGTAGAATAAGCTCCTTTTGTAATCCTAAATTCTGGTAAACAGAACTCTTTATCAGCCTGTTTCCATATTTGCGAACTCAACCAAGTTTTAAGACGTACAAGATCATCGAATGTAAATCCTGTATCAAGGGCTTTCTTCGTCTCAATAATTTGTTGACCAATTGGTAACAATTCAATGCCATCAGCATTAAGTCCCAAATCACTAGCGGCAAACAAAGCCGTTCCGCTACCTGCGAAGGGATCTAGAATCTTGCCCTGATTAAACCCGTATCTTTGAAATAAAAACTCAACAAGAGAAGCGGAGAAGGCTTCTTTGTACTTGTACCATCGATATATAGGTCTTGTTTTGTTAGCTTGAAAACTTACTAAAAGCCTAGTAAGTGCAGGCTGAACTAAAAACTTAGATTGGAAATGGTGCTGCAATTGCTGGTCAAGGTTGTCAATTTCCCTAAGAGCAATATTTTGCACTTCAGGAGCAATATCGGAGATGCTTGACAGACTTACCACAAGTATTAGTCCCCATGAAACACAGATCTGCTCATTATACCAGTGCTTCTAGGAGTCTGCCGAATCAAGGTTACATCGAATGACCTCTCAAGATTGCTCTAACAGATCTAACAGATATGTGAAAGCCACCTAACTATTAATAGACGGAATTTTTCTACCTAAGATCCCATACTGGGTGGATAGACAGAATGATTCGGTATATACCCCCAATTTAGTACTTATGCCGATATTTCCCTTATATTAAGCCGTTTAGGATGAATAGCAAGAATCTTTCCGCATATTTTCAGATCCCTTACGGAGATAAGTAAGTGTACTATTAAATACACAATACACTTACTTATTTCTATGCAGCCACCTCCTAAAAAATTGCTGGATCAGGTACGGGATGCGATTCGTCTCAAGCACTACGCCTACCGTACTGAAGAAACATACGTGCAGTGGATTCGCCGCTACATCCTGTTTCACAATAAGCGCCATCCAAAAGAGATGGGCAAAGCTGAAATTGAAGCATTCCTCACCTATTTAGCTGTCGAGGGGCAGGTTTCCGCTTCGACTCAAAATCAAGCGCTTAGTGCGCTGCTGTTTCTCTATCGCGAAGTGCTCAAGCTGGAAATGTCGGGCATTGATGCCGTTCGAGCGAAACGACCTCAGTACGTGCCTACCGTGTTGACCAAACAGGAGGCGATCGCCGTGATTCAGCAGTGTGACGGTATTTATCAACTGGTTGTGAAGCTACTCTACGGAAGTGGTCTTCGTTTAATCGAAGGGTTGCGCTTGCGAGTGAAGGATGTTGACTTTGCCCAACAGCAAATCGTGGTCAGAGATGGTAAAGGTAGCAAAAGCCGCGTGACAATGCTGCCATCGAGTGTCGCAGCAGAATTGCGAGATCATCTAGTGGGTGTTCAACGACAGCACCAACGAGACTTGAGTCGAGGGTTTGGGACCGTGAATCTGCCCTTTGCACTTGAGCGTAAATATCCAAATGCCAACCGAGAATGGATCTGGCAGTACGTATTTCCATCCAGTTCAATGACCAAAGATCCACGCAGTGGGTTAGTGTGCCGACATCACTTACATGAAAGTGGAGTACAAAAGGCGGTTAAACAAGCTGCAAGGGCTGTAAAGCTCACTAAGCGGATTGGCTGTCACACCTTCCGTCATAGCTTTGCCACTCATTTGTTAGAGAGCGGGTATGACATCCGCACGATTCAAGAACTGCTTGGGCATAAGGACGTTAAGACAACAATGATTTACACTCACGTTCTCAATCGTGGTGGAAAGAGTGTGCGAAGTCCACTTGATTTATAGCGATAAATTATGTCGAAATCATGATCGCAAGCATAATCTGATCTTGAGGCAATTCACTTACAATGCTGATCGACATAAGCTTTTATTTGTAGATACTTACTCAATAATTTATCACTGCATATTTTTTATGGTATCGGCTCAATTGTGGCAAGCAAACCAAGATTTAGCTCAAGCTTGTTTGAAACATCCGTTTGTGCAAGGTATCGGTAACGGTACGCTGGCGCGACATAAGTTTGCGTTTTATCTCGGACAAGATGCTTTTTTCTTAGAAGCTTTTGCCCGTGCTTATAGTATTGCAGCAGCGAAAGCACCCGATTGGGAAGGATTTGGTGTGTTTCATAATTTGGCGAATGGCGTATTAGAAGAACTGCGGTTGCACGCAAGTTATGCAGCGGCTTGGGATGTTGACTTGCGCGGTGTGAAACCTCAGCCTGCTACGCGGCGTTATACAGATTTTTTATTGGCAACGGCTTGGGGTAGCGATGTCGGGTTGATTGCAGTAGCGATGTTGCCTTGTATGCGTTTGTACGGTTTTTTAGGTCAGCAGCTAGCGCAAAATGGTATCGGTGAACATGCTTATAGTGAATGGATTCGGACTTATAGCGGTTCTGAGTTTGAGCAACTAGCGGTGCAATTAGAAAGTTTATGCGATCGCTATACCAGTGATACACCTTTAGCACATTCGACTTACCGTTACGCAATGTTGTGCGAACGCGATTTTTTTCAGGCTGCATGGGAAAATTCAGCGTCAGAGAAACTGTAAGATAGGGTTGCTCAAGTTACAATTGTCATTTCATTTATGCCGAATGCTCATGTGATCGGATTAGGAAAATCCGGTGTTGCCGCTGCACGATTGTTAAAACGGCAAGGTTGGGATGTAACATTGAGCGATCGCAACTTTGCTACTACTTTTGACCAAAAGCTCGAAAGTGAAGGAATTACGGTTAAAATCGGTTATTCTTGGCACCCTGATGCTGATGAATCGACTGAACTTGTGATTGTCAGTCCTGGGGTTCCTTGGGATATTCCAGCATTAATTGCCGCACGCGAGCGTGGTATTGAAACAATTGGTGAAATGGAATTGGCTTGGCGTAATTTGCGATCGCATCCTTGGGTAGCAATTACAGGAACCAATGGCAAAACAACGACGACGGCATTAATTGCAGCTATCTTTCAAACCGCAGGCTGGAGCGCTCCCGCGTGTGGCAATATCGGTTATGCAGCGTGCGAATTAGCTTTAGAATCAGCTAAACCCTTAGATTGGGTAATTGCAGAAATTAGTAGCTATCAAATTGAGTCTTCGTCTTCAATCGCGCCTCGCATTGGTGTTTGGACAACGTTTACACCCGATCACCTCAGTCGTCATTACACTTTAGAGAATTATTACAACATTAAAGCTCGTCTTTTGCGTCAAAGTGCGTTGCAAGTATTCAATGGTGATGATGCTTATTTGAGGGAAGTTGGTGCAGATTGGCAAGATGCATATTGGACAAGTGTTAAGGGAAAAGCGCATTTAATTGGAAATACCCCAGGAACCTATATAGAAGATGGTTGGGTTGTATTTCAAGGCGATCGCATTGTGCCAGTTTCGGCGTTACGCATGGTGGGAGAACACAATCACCAAAACCTCTTAATGGCGGTAGCAGCGGCGCGGTTAGCAGGAATTGATAAAGAAGCGATTACGCATGCTGTTGCTAATTTTCCTGGTGTTCCGCATCGTTTGGAACACATTTGCACAATTGCCGGAGTTGATTTTATTAATGACAGTAAAGCAACAAATTATGACGCGGCGCAAGTTGGTTTATCGGCGGTAGCTAGTCCTGTGATTTTGATTGCTGGGGGTGAAGCGAAAGCTGGTGATGATACAAGTTGGCTGCAAACAATTCAAGAAAAAGCTGCGGTTGTTTTACTCATTGGCAATGCTGTACCTCGTTTCGTGCAGCGATTGAAAGAGGTGGGATACTCTAACTACGAAATTGTTGAAACAATGGAAAAGGCTGTTTCAAGAGCTGCTGAATTAGCCCCACAAATGAATGCGCGTGTCGTGTTATTGTCGCCTGCATGTGCCAGTTTTGACCAATTTCAAAATTTTGAACAAAGAGGCGATCTCTTTCGCGAACTTTGCCTTGCTTTATTGTAATGCCATCAAGTATGACAGCTTGTCTTTTGACAAAGTTGATAAATCGTTGTAAATATTAAATTAATATCAAATTTTTGTGAGTACGCATTAATTTCTGTCTAGGTTAATTGATTGAAATTATTGGAAAAAATAAATATTTGGTATTAACTTATAACTCTTATTAATGAATAAATATTTAAGTTTTATTTTCAACAATGGTCTCCAAATTTATAATTACATTAGCTGCTTTATTTAGTTTTGCCAGTATTAATAATAGGGTAGAAAATAAAGAATATCAAAGTCTTATATCTCATAGCCCTAGCAGCCATAATCATGCGGATAACCACGATAAAATCATGGAAATTCCGTCAGGTCAAGCTGTACCAACAGTTGACTTGGTTGTACACAAAGATGCAATGAAGGGCTATAACCTAGAAGTTAAAGTGACTAATTTTCAATTTGCGCCAGAAAGAGTTAACACAGATGCAACTCCTGGAGAAGGTCACGGTCACATTTATATTAATAACAAAAAGCTTACACGCTTGTACGGCTCTTGGTACTATTTAGAAAACTTACAACCAGGAAGAAACGAGATTACAGTAAGTTTAAATGCTAATAATCATATGGCTCTAGCTCATAACGGCAAGCGAATTTTTGATACTGAAGTTGTTAATGTTCCTGGAGTGACTCAATCACAAAAATGATTAATGGTTGACCTATTGTTAATGATAACCATAGGTTTTCTAGGGAGTTTTGGACACTGTGTGGGAATGTGTGTTCCCTTGACGACAGCGTTTTCATTATCATTGACGCAGCAGCAAACTTCTCCCCTTTGGCAGCAACAGTTTACCTTCCATCTTTTACTCAATTTGGGTAGATTGCTAAGCTACACCTTAGTAGGTGCCGAAATTGGGGCTTTAGGTTCTGTCTTAATTGCTGGCGGACAAATGGTGGGGATGGTAGTTGGTTATGCCAGGGAATTGCAATTTTGACCTGGTTGATGCTGATTTGGTTTGGTATTGTTCAAGTTAAACCTCAATTTTTGCCGCGTCTACCGTTTCTGCATCCTTTGATTCAAGGAAATTTGCACAATCGCTTAAGTGCGGCAATGTTTCAAATGTCAGATATATTAAATCTTAAATTTCACAAATCCTACCTAACAAGCCTTTGCTTTCTAGTTACCAGTTGGGTTGGGAAGAAATTTATGTGCAACATCACCAACAACCTCCAGGAGAAACACCCAAAATTTGTGGACTTCATCACGTAGTTGTTGTACATCACAATCAGCAAGTCATGCAATCAGAACGGCTGTTTGATAAGCAAAGGAAGAAAGCACAGTATACCATTGGAGATATTGAAATTTTACCAGCAAATGTGCAATGTCAAGCGATTTGTGCTAAAGAAACAGAGTTCACTTTACTTTTTTTAGAGCCAAATTTTGTAGCTAGGATTGCTTATGAATCTATCTCTCCCGATTCTATTGAGATTAAGCCACACTTCCCAACTGCCGATCCTCTAATTTATCAAATTGGACTGTTGTTAAAGTCAGAAATCGCATCGAAGGGAGTATGCAGTCATCTTTATAGCGATTCTCTCAAAACTAATCTTGCAATTACTTTGCTGAGGCGTTACTCGGTTCGGAAGCTAGATTTAGAATATAATAATCGTTTTTCTAGAAAACAACTACAGCAAGTAGTTGAGTATATTATATTAATGATAATCTTGCTGAGGATTTATCACTTAAGGCGATCGCTTCAGTAGCACAAATGAGTCTTTATCACTTTGCTAGGTTATTTAAGCAATCAACTGAATTAACAACTCATCAATATGTCAATCAACGCAGGATTGCAGAAGCAAAGTTATTGTTAAGTAAGCAAATAGCCATTGCTGACATTTCTCAGCAGGTAGGTTTTTAAAATCAAAGCCAATTTACTAAAGTCTTCCACTAATATACAGGATTGACGCCTAAAACCTATCAAAAAGCTAGAAGTTAAATTACTTGCATTTGAGATTGTTACGCTATCGGTGATCAAATAGCATCAGATGTATAATCAATAATTCCGTTTATTTTTGATGATGTGAATTACTAACATACATTTTATAGTAGCAAAATTCAATTCTAAATTAGTAACAAGTTTCCACTTTCGCAAGATTTCACTATTTTTTAGCAAGAATTGACAAGACAGCACTAATCAATTTTCTCTAAAATAACCCGTATATAAACTACCGCGCAGATTTTTGACTTATCAAAAACTTGGTTGAGGTAATTGAATGAAAAATAGTACCATTGTTGACATAAAAGAATTTTATTTAGGTCGCATAGCGTGCATTAATTTCGATTTTAACAAACGTAATGCTTTCAGCTTAGAAAATACTCAATTCTTAAAAGAAGCACTTGATAAAGTACTGACTATCAAAAGTGTTCGATGTATGATTTCTAATAGCACCACCCCAGGTTATTTTTCAGATGGATTTTCATAGAAAGAAATGTTGGGAGACAATGCTCGTAGCAAATTGAAAAAAGGAGAAACATATATCTATGATCAGGTGGTAGATATTTATAGACATCTCATTGAGTGCCCAATTCGTACAATTGCTTTTGTGGATGGAAGTTGTCGCAGTGGCGGGAAGGTAATTTAAATGTTGCAAATTACTTTTTACTTACTGGTAATTATCTTTCTACCACTCAAGCAATGAATGTTGGACTGGTTGACACCAAAGTTGATAATATTCATGAAATGCTGGAACAATTTGCACAACCAATTGCTCGACATCCTCGTGCTTTGCTGATCAGAATGAAAAATTTTATTCATCTCAAAAAGTCAAAAATAGCTGCATAAATGCTTCTCGAAATTCGTTTCTTGATTCTCTCAAGGAAAGGATAAAAGACACTAAAATTGCTTGATAAAACTGAGGTGCAAAAATTGTTTTAATACACCTCGCTACAACTATAGACTCTTTTGATAACTATCCAAATAATAAATTGGTCATAAAAACAATGCCAATTGCACCAATTGCTAAACCACAAAGTCGCATGATTTGTCGATTTGGTGTTTTGTGAATAATCAAATTACCTATCGCACGCGCTAACATTGCTACACAATACTGAATTAAGCTAAATCCAAGTAAGTAAGCAACTAATGGCATCATTCCTGCACCGATGATGGCTTCTCCGTAAGCATAACCATGAAATAAACCAGCGATCGCACCTAAAATGAGTAACACAATCCAATTGGGTTTTCGCGGAATCGCTAGCATTGCGCCAAGGATGACTACCGATAATGCGATCGCAATTTCTGCTGCTGGTAAATCGAAGTTGAGTAAATGAATTCCAGTTCCGACAAGTGCGGCTAAAACAAATCCTGCTGGAATGATAGTACCGTTTACTTGACCTGCGGCGATTAATCCAATGGCAACAACAAACGCCAAATGATCCAAACCAATCACGGGATGCGCTAACCCTGAGATAAATCCCTCAAAGAAATTTGTTGGGGTTTTTCCTCCTGTGGCGTGATGTGCTAAAGCTGGTTGTGCTGTGATCAAAAATAGAAATCCTAGACTAGCACTCAAAACAAAAAGATTCAGTCGCCAAAATGGTGCAAAATGCTTACTGGACATACTTTATACCTCGCAGATAAATCGGTGATTGATACCTAGCTACTTTATGCAAAAATGATTCAAAACACAATGTTTTGCTTTATAGGCGATCGCCGCTTGGCGTAGAATCTCTTCAGCGGGTATTCTGACTTTAGATTTTGAGTTTTGAACTCTCAAGTTATGAAATTAGATTGACTCACTCAGAACTTCTTTCACAGTTGCGGGACAGCACCGGATTTACACCGGACTTTTGCCGTTACCTCTGGTTTTTCACCGAACCGATGGGAAAATCATTTTATCACTGTAGAGCAGTTACAACCGATTTAGTTTCGAGAAGTTTTATTGCAGTAATTCTTTCATCTGATGCTGATTCCACAATGTACGATATAGTCCTGGCTGCTGCAAAAGTTCAGCGTGAGTTCCTGTTTGTACAATTTGACCTTGATTCATCACAAAAATACGATCGGCAGTTGCGGCGGCAGACATTTGGTGCGAGATGAAGACAACGGTTTTTCGTTGTGTTCCGCGTGAAAGGTTGTTGAGAATTTTAGTTGCAGTTTGATTGTCTACGCTGGATAAAGCGTCGTCGAGAATTAATACGGGTGCATCGACTAATAAAGCTCTTGCTAAAGCAGTACGTTGTCGTTGTCCGCCAGAAAGTGTAATACCGCGTTCGCCCACTATGGTTTTATATTGTTGCGGAAAATTGAGAATTTCTGGGTGAATTTGAGCTTGTTTGGCACTATATTCGACTTCAGTTTGTTCGCTTAAAGGATCGCCGTAGCGAATATTATTTTTGATTGTGGTGCTGAATAAAAAACTATCTTGGGGAACGTAAGCGATCGCACTACGCAAATCTTGTAGTTTGATTTGAGTGATATCATTACCGTCCAAAAAGAGTTTTCCTGGTTCAATATCAAGCAGGCGTGGGATAGCATTTGCGAGTGTTGATTTTCCGGCACCAATAGGACCAACAACTGCTACAGTTTCTCCTGGTGTAATCTTAAAGCTAATTTCTTTTAACGCTGGTATTGTCGAACCAGGATAGGTAAAACTCAAGTTCCTGGCGATTAGTTCACCTCGGACATGTTGCGCTAGCGTGATCGACTCATTTGTGTCTTGAATTTTTGGCGATACAGTTAAAATTGATTCAATGCGATCAATGCTGACTTCGCCACGTTGATAAGCTGTAATTGTAAATCCCAATAGGGCAGTTGGAAAAACAAGTCGCTCGACGTATAGTATTAGAGCAATAAAATCACCTACAGAAAGAGTACCAGCTATCAGCTGTCCCGAACCTAGCCACAAGAGGATGAGTAAGCTGACGTAGGCAAGTCCACTGACAAGCGGAAACAAGGTATTGCGTGTTTTTGCTAACTTTAGATTCGCATCAAGTAACTGCTGATTTTTGTGGCGAAACGCACGGCGTTCGTTTTGCTCCTGAGCGTAAATTTTGATCAGGGCAATGCCACTCATGTCTTCTTGAATCAATTCACTGACAGTTGAGAGTTCTTCTTGCACCTGTTGCTGTTCTTTACGGAGGCGATCGCTAAATAGCTGCACGAGAAACATCATAACTGGGTAAACGGCGATCGCGGCTAGCGTGAGTTGCACGCTAATTGCCAGCATGACGGGAAGTGTTAAGGCATAAGCAAATATCGTATTCGCGATGCTCAAAACGGCAAATCCTAATAACCGTCGGATATTATCGACATCGCTCGTTGCACGGTTAATTAAATCACCTGCGGTATTCGCAGCAAAATAGGATGGCTCAAGCCTTAATAAATGTTCAAAAATTTTTTGTTTGAGGTCAAACTCAACTTGGCGTCCTACACCAAATAGCGCTACCCGCGAAATCATGCGGATGACCCACATGACGGAACTCAGCACAAAAATGAGTACGACATACTGAATAACTTGACCAAAGCTAAACGTAACTTGCAGCGTGTCAATAATGTTACGAATCAGTAAAGGGATATAAACTCCTAACGCATTAACGATTAATAAAGCCAAAATTCCTACTGTACACGTTCGCCAGTGAGGACGCAGATAGGTACCAAGTTTAGCGAGCCTAGAGTTTGCCATTAAAGCCTATAAAAAATAACTTTCTCATCCTAGAACTAGCATAAACAAGAGATTGGAGGTCGGGGATCAGAGTATTTAATCTTGCTTTAGCAAAAAAAATCCCCCACAGTGGTTGTGAGGGAATTAGATTAATCTTCTAAACAGCTAGTTAACCAAACTTACCAGCCGTTGAAGCAATCACAAACGCTGCGTACGTCAGAACATAGCCAACGGTGAAGTGTGCTAAACCAACTAAACGACCTTGAACGATGGACATAGCAACTGGCTTGTCTTTCCAACGAACCAAGCTTGCAAGTGGAGTCCGTTCGTGTGCCCAAACAAGAGTTTCAATTAACTCTTGCCAGTAGCCTCTCCAAGAGATCAAGAACATGAAGCCGGTTGCCCAAACAAGGTGTCCGAATAAGAACATCCAAGCCCAGACTGACAAGTTATTCATACCATATGGGTTGTACCCATTGATTAACTGTGCTGAGTACAACCATAGATAATCTCGCAGCCAGCCCATGAGATACGTAGAAGACTCATTAAACTGTGCGACGTTGCCTTGCCAAATACCTAGATGTTTCCAGTGCCAGTAGAAAGTTACCCATCCCACTGTGTTTAACGCCCAGAATAAAGCGAGGTAGAAGGCATCCCAAGCTGAGATATCGCAAGTACCGCCACGACCTGGACCATCACAAGGAAACGCATAACCAAAGTCTTTCTTGTCTGGCATGAGCTTGGAACCACGAGCGTCCAAAGCACCTTTAACCAGAACGAGAACTGTGGTGTGAATGCCTAGTGCAAAGGCATGGTGAACTAAGAAGTCACCAGGCCCAATTGTCAAGAATAACGAGTTAGTACCGTCATTAATTGCGTCTAACCAGCCTGGTAACCATGCAGCACCAGCAGTAGAAGCAACGCTATCTGGGTTAGATAGCAAGGTGTTCAAGCCGTACAGTACTTTACCGTGCGAAGCTTGAATGAATTGAGCAAATACTGGCTCAATCAAAATTTGCTTCTCAGGTGTACCGAAGGCAACTACTACGTCGTTGTGGACGTACAAACCCAAGGTGTGGAAACCTAGGAATAGTGATACCCAGCTTAAGTGCGAGATGATCGCTTCTTTGTGCTGTAGTACGCGGTCAAGAACGTTGCCTTTGTTTTGTTCTGCATCATAGTCACGTACCCAGAAGATACCTGCGTGCGCAAACGCACCTACCATCAGAAATACAGCAATGTATTGGTGATGAGTGTACAGCGCAGCTTGGGTAGTGAAATCTTGACCCATGAATGCATACGGAGGCAGTGCATACATATGCTGGGCTACCAAGGAAGTGATAGTTCCCAGTGCAGCAAGTGCCAAGGACAACTGGAAGTGTAGTGAGTTGTTAATTGTGTCGTACAACCCTTGGTGTGGCAGGTTGAACTGACCTTCAGTTTTGGTGCCAAAGAAATTCTTGGCATTGAGCATCTCTTTGATGCTGTGACCAATTCCAAAGTTTGTCCGGTACATATGACCGGCGATGATGAACAGCACTGCGATCGCTAAGTGGTGATGTGCCATATCCGTCAGCCATAGTGACTGCGTTTGCGGATGGAAGCCACCTAAGAAGGTAAGAATCGCAGTTCCTGATCCTTGTGACGTACCGAAAACATGATTTGCGGTGTCAGGGTTAGCAGCGTAAACGCCCCAATTCCCTGTAAAGAATGGTCTTAAGCCCTCTGGATGAGGAAGTGTTGTTAAGAAGTTATCCCAACCAACGTGTTGTCCGCGCGATTCAGGAATCGCGACGTGAACCAAGTGACCCGTCCAAGCAAGTGAGCTAACACCAAACAAACCTGCCAAGTGGTGATTGAGGCGTGGTTCTGCGCTCTTGAACCAAGACAAGCTAGGACGGAACTTAGGTTGCAGGTGCAACCAGCCAGCGAACAAGAATACACCAGCAAGTATTAATAGAAATACTGCACCGCTGTATAAGTCGTTGTTTGTCCGCATCCCAATGGTGTACCACCAGTGGTAGACACCAGAGTAAGCAATATTAACAGGGTATGTTGCGCCGGCTTGCGTAAACGCATCGACTGCGGCTTTACCGAAATGAGGGTCCCAAATTGCGTGGGCAATCGGACGAATATTGAGTGGATCTTTAATCCACTGTTCAAAGTTACCTTGCCAGGCTACGTGGAACAGGAGGCTGGAGGTCCACAAGAAAATGATCGCCACGTGACCAAAGTGAGTTGCGAAGAGTTTCTGATACAGATTCTCTTCGGTCATCCCGTCGTGGGTTTCAAAATCGTGGGCTGTGGCAATCCCGTACCACAGACGACGTGTTGTCGGGTCCTGTGCGAGATCCTGGCTAAATTTTGGAAATTTTGTTGCCATAGGTTTAGTGAATCCTCTGACCTTAAGCCATCAGCTGACATCGCACTGAAACGCTGTGCTGATGGCTAAATGCTAACCTACTGAAATTATGCGCGCCTCGAAGAACGCCCAGATTGTCACGATCGCTCCTAACAAGTAGTGAGCTACTCCTACCGCACGACCTTGGATAATACTAAGTGCGCGGGGTTGAATTGTTGGGGCGACCTTTAGTTTATTATGTGCCCAAACGATCGACTCGATGAGTTCTTGCCAATAGCCACGTCCGCTGAAGAGGAACATAAGGCTAAAAGCCCAAACAAAGTGAGCGCCTAAGAACAGCAGACCGTATGCAGAGAGTGCTGAACCGTAGGACTGAATCACTTGCGCTGCTTGCGCCCATTGATAGTCACGTAACCAACCGTTGATGGTATTTGCACTCATCGCAAAGTTACCACCCGTGATATGTGCTATGGTTCCGTCTGGGTCAATCGTTCCCCACACATCCGACTGCATCTTCCAGCTAAAGTGGTAGACTGCGATCGCAATGGTGTTAAACATCCAGAATAAACCTAAGAACACGTGATCCCAACCTGATACTTGACAGGTACCACCGCGACCTGGACCATCGCAGGGGAAGCGGAAACCAAGATTCGCTTTATCTGGAATCAAACGCGAGTTGCGAGCAAATAAGAAGCCCTTCAGTAGAATCAATACTGTAACGTGAATTTGGAAAGCATGGATGTGGTGGATCATGAAATCCGCCGTACCCAAGGCGATCGGCATCATGGCTATTTTGCCACCTACAGCAACCACACCACCACCGAAAGCGTAGCTTACAGGTTCCAGCGCGTTAGGTGCGGTAGAACCAGGTGCTAGGGTGTGGATGTTTTGAACGAACTGCGCAAACACAGGCTGCAATTGAATTGCAGTGTCCGAGAACATATCTTGCGGACGACCCAGCGCTTGCATTGTATCGTTGTGGATGTATAAACCAAAGCTGTGGAAACCAAGGAACATGCACACCCAGTTCAGGTGCGAAATAATCGCATCGCGGTGACGAATTACCCGATCTAGCACGTTGTTTTGGTTCACTGCTGGATCGTAATCACGCACCATAAAAATCGTCGCGTGGGCTGCTCCACCAACAATCAAGAAGCCGCCAATCCACATGTGGTGAGTGAAGATCGATAAGGCTGTGGCGTAGTCAGTTGCCAAGTACGGATAAGGAGGCATCGCGTACATGTGATGCGCCACGATAATTGTTAGCGAACCAAGCATCGCGAGGTTTGTACCTAGCTGGGCGTGCCACGACGTGGTCATATTCTCATAGAGACCTTTGTGTCCATCACCTGTGAAAGGACCTTTGTGGTTCTCTAAAATTTCTTTAATACTATGACCAATACCCCAGTTTGTGCGGTACATATGACCTGCAACGATGAATAGCACAGCCAAAGCTAAGTGATGGTGCGCTGTATCGGTCAACCATAAACCACCTGTTACAGGATTCAATCCACCCTTAAAGGTGAGAAAGTCAGCATATTGTCCCCAGTTCAATGTCCAGAAGGGCGTTAACCCTTGGGCAAAACTAGGATACAACTCTGCCATCAAACTATTATTCAGGATGAATTCGTGGGGTAAGGGAATATCCTTTGGTGCTACTCCAGCATCCAATAGCTTATTGACTGGTAAAGCTACGTGAATTTGGTGACCTGCCCAAGATAAACAGCCTAAGCCCAGTAGACCTGCCAAATGGTGGTTCAGCATCGACTCCGCATTCTGGAACCATTCCAACTTAGGAGCGCGCTTATGGTAGTGAAACCAGCCAGCAAATAGCATCAAAGCTGCTGCCACTAAACCACCAATCGCAGTTACGTATAGCTGGAAGGAATTGGTAAAACCAGCACCACGCCAAACTTGGAATAATCCAGAGGTGATTTGGATGCCGTGGAAACCACCACCAACGTCGGCGTTAAGAATATCTTGACCAACAATTGACCAAACAACTTGCGCACTTGGCTTAATCCCAATTGGATCACTTAGCCAAGCTTCGTAGTTTGAAAAGCGAGCGCCATGAAACTCCATGCCGCTCAACCAGAGGAAGATCACAGCCAGCTGACCAAAATGTGCCGCAAAGATTTTGCGCGAGATATCTTCTAGGTCGCTGGTATGAGTATCAAAATCATGGGCGAGAGCGTGTAGGTTCCAAATCCAGGTTGTTGTTTTTGGACCTTTAGCTAAGGTGCGGTCAAAGTGACCAGGCTGTCCCCATCTTTCAAATGAAGTAGGTACAGGGTCGTTATCGACGATAACCCTTGCCTTTTTTTCCTCTCGCTCCGGAGGACTCATCGTCATTTAGACTCTCCTCTCTAGACAAGGAAACAGAACTTGTGGACACCACCAGCTGTCTTCGGGCTGAATCATCCTATCTTCCTCAAATTAGGAGTCCGGTTGACCCAGCAATGAAGGTCACTCGTGGAAAGTGCTTTCTGATGAATTATAGGGTCATGATTACCTGAGTGTTGAAAGTTTTTTAACAATAATTCAAAAACCCTGGAGAGCAAGTCAATTCTGCTATGTGAGTTCAAACCAGTGGAAAAAAAGTCAAGAGTATCTTCATATAATTTACAAAGCTCAAACATTCGTAAAACTTATACTTCAAAAATAAATACTGTGCGTATAAAGTAAAGAATTGTTAATAAAAAGACTAAAAGTTCTGCCACTCAGTGATTTTGCCGCGTACTTCTGCTCATTTTTTGATTTATATTTGCTACCTATTTGCTCCTGCTATTTTTACCACTGTCATACTAGTAACTATTACTGAGAATCAAATCGAGATAGCAGTAATACATTAGGAAAGTTTGACGTCAGTTGCGAGGATTCAGCGACGTGTTGGATATAAATTGGTGGCAAAAAGTTATCAAAACAGTTGTGTCATTTTTACTGATAGGGCTAATTGTCTTGAGTTTAATTAGTTGTGGCGATCGCTTCACCGAGGAAGCACGCAACCCTAACGACACGCGCTTAGCTTCTAGTATTGCACCACATTCCACGAAGATCGCCGAAGTCTCTCCACCTGAAGTGATTCAGCAGCTACGTCAAACCTTAGAAGCTCGCCGCCCACAAGTATCTATCTTGAGTCCGCAGCCCGACGAAATTTTGCAAGACGATACAATTAACGTCCGCTTGCAGGTTCAAGATTTACAAATCTTTAAAAACAAAAAACTAAATTTAGGTCCTCACCTCAAAGTCATCTTAGATAACCAGCCCTACATAAATGTTTACAATCTCAACGAGCCACTTGTTTTGTCAGATTTAGCTCCAGGAACGCATACTCTACGTGTTTTTGCTACTTATCCTTGGAATGAAAGCTTCAAGAATGAAGGAGCTTACGCCCAAACGACTTTCCATATCTTCACGAAGGATCACAATAATAGCCCTAATTTTGAAAAACCACTGCTAACATACAACACGCCTCAAGGAACAGTGAGCGCGGAACCAGTTCTCCTCGATTTTTACCTAACTAATGCGCCGTTACATCTTGTTGCTCAAGCAAAACAACAAGGAAATATTGCTGATTGGCGTATTCGCTGCACAATTAACGGAGAAAGCTTTATTATTGATCGCTGGCAACCGCTTTATCTTCAAGGTTTGCAACCTGGTAGAAACTGGGTTCAGCTAGAGTTTATTGACGAGCAAGGTAACTCTTTGCCGAATGTTTTTAACAATACAGTTCGACTCGTCACGTATGATCCTACAGCAACGGATACACTAGGAAAGTTAGTTAAAGGACAAATATCAGTCGTCGAAGCACGTGGTATTGTCGATCCAAATTACATTAATGAGTCTCCTAGCGTTGAACCTACTTCTACACCATCACCCTTACCAGTACCCGAAGTTATACCCTCCTCAGAAGTAGAACGAGAACTTCCACAACAAGCACCATCAGACGAAACAGAAGTTCAACAACCGCAGCAGGAAACTGAAACAGAATCAACCGAACCAGCAATCAAAGGTGATTCCAATTTAGAACGCCAAAATTGCTTTCGGCGTCGTGAAATCGAGCCTACTCCCAGCGTGAAACCTGTAGAACCGGAACTACCTGATGAATACAAGGAAACAATCCCCGAAAAGCTAGAGATTCCTGCGTCAACGCAAGCTATACCGGAGATAGAAACTTTAGAACCACCAAGTTCACCTGAAGCCGAACCAGCGATCGCACCATCAGAACAAACTTCTCCAGAAGCATCAGAACCTACACCAGTGCTAAAACGTACACAACCCTTACAGAAACCAGGTGGATTTTTCAATCGCTTCCGGCGTCGTTCAGAAACTCAAGTATCGCCTCAACCACCATTAACGCCAGAAATTGACTTATCACCATCACCATCAGAAGATGTTATCCCTCCAAATGCAATAGAGGAAGAATTAAAACCAGCTGTTACAGACGATAAAGTACAACTAAAACCGCATATGTAAAAAGAGGTTAATCTAAATTTACTTTTTAGACTGGGCGATCACGCTGCACAATTGCAAACTTTCTAACCCCAGGGAGAAGATGTTATTCCTAAAAAAGTAAAAAGTTAGAAAGTTACAATCCAAGATCAACGGATGGAGAGGAAAATGAAATCAATGATAAATTGGTTAAAAAATGTAGGATTGCGTCACATTATTACAGTTTTCCTGGTAGCTATAACATTTTTGGTAGCTCCAGTTTTCAATCAAAGTGTACTTCTACAAGCCCAGGCTGCTCCTGCTAATCCAGAATTAGACGAAAATCCTGTCACGAGTGAAACGATGAAGCGCATCAAAGAAAAAGCTGAAGATTTTGGTGATAGCGCTGATCGCCCCATAGGTGACACAGGTTTAAAGAATATTAAAAAGCTTGGAGAAAATATTCCTGAAACTTTAGAACTGAAGGCACGTCAGACAGGTGTAACCTTTAATCCAAATAAGGCAGACAAGAAAGCTGCTATGGAAGAAGCTCAAAGCAAAGTTGAGAACAAATAAAACATGTAGATCAAAGTCTAGTACTTTTGAACTTCTTAGACCTTTTATAACTGAATCTGTAACCTGGAATTGACACTGTAGTTCACTATCGTGCAATCGGTTCCAGGTTATTTAATTTAGTTGCGCTGCCGTTTTGCCAAATTTACGATAAATGAAAAGAAAGCATACGATGCGAGTAAGAGCGCCAGAATTACCACAAAACCAAGCTTGGCTGAATGTTAAATCTCCTCTATCACTACAGCGACTGCGAGGTCAAGTTATTATTTTAGACTTTTGGACGTACTGCTGTATCAACTGCTTGCACGTCCTGCCAGATTTAAAATGTCTCGAACGCAAATACAAGGATAACCTTACAGTAATTGGGATTCATTCGGCTAAGTTTGATAACGAGAAACAGGTCGAGAATATCCGCCAAGCCATCTTGCGCTACGATATTGAACATCCAGTCCTCGTTGACAGTGGTTTTAAAGTTTGGCAGCAATATGCAGTGCGTGCTTGGCCGACTTTAATGATAATTGATCCTGAAGGCTACGTAGTTAGTCATGTATCTGGTGAAGGTCATCGCGATACCATAGACCAATTAGTAGCGCAGTTAATTCAAAAACATCAAAAAAAAGGGACATTTGCGGCGCAAGCACTCGATGTAACTTCAGAGAAACAACGTCAACCACTAGTAAACCCGTTAGCTTTCCCAGGTAAAGTTTTAGCCACAACAAGCAATTTATTCATTGCTGATTCTGGTCATCATCGCATCGTTGTAAGTACTTTAGAGGGAGAGTTGCAGTATGTCATTGGCACGGGTAAACCTGGATTGCGCGACGGTTCGTTTAGTGAAGCGCAATTTTTTAGTCCTCAAGGAATGTCTTTTGATACCGAAGAGCAACTTTTGTATGTAGCTGACACAGATAATCATGCAATACGCCGAATTGATTTCCAGCGTCAAGTTGTGGAAGTCATCGCAGGTACAGGCGACAAAAGCCGCAATATCCAACCGTATCACGGTGCTGGAGTAGCAACCCCGCTTAATTCTCCTTGGGATATCCAACAAGTAGGCAATTCTTTATTTATCGCGATGGCAGGTTCGCACCAAATTTGGGAGTTACAATTAGAAACGTTGGCGATCGCAACTTATGCTGGTAGAGGTGCAGAAGCTTGTATTGATGGCGCTTTAGCAGAATCAGCTTTTGCTCAACCTAGTGGAATCACGACTGATAGTAAAGACTTGTATATTGCAGATAGTGAAGTCAGTTCGATTCGTCGCATCAGTTTGGAAAATTCACAAGTGACAATCTTATGTGGTAGTGGTGAGTTATTTGGCTTTGGTGATGTTGATGGCGTTGGGGCAGAAGTACGCTTACAACACTGTTTAGGCGTAGAATCTTTCCAAGAACAATTATGGATTGCAGACACCTATAACCACAAAATTAAGCGAGTAGATCCTCATACGGGTATTTGTCAAACTGTACTAGGAGATGCAGCAGGCCGCGATGACAAAGAAAGTACTCAATTCTCTGAACCTTCTGGGCTAAGCGGGATAGGTTCTTACATCTTTGTTGCTGATACGAACAACCATGCGATTCGACGTATAAACGTTAGTACGCTAGAAATCACAACTATGTATTTTCCAAAACTATGTGCTCCAGACTTATGCTTTCCTGTCGAGAAGGATTTTCATATTAATAAAAATTAAATCTCCTACCTCAAAATGATGCATTGAGATAGGAGAATCTTAAATACAAGGAATTGTTTGATAGCTGTTGTGATGAGTGTAAATTCTACTATGGTATAGTATTAGACTATAAGTTACTTTTGTTGAGTTTCCGCTTGATTTTGCATACGCGAAACAACGTTATAGTCATCTGCACCTGCTGGGGTTCTAGACTCTAGAATACCTTCTGTAGGACCGCCTACAGCTTTCCATGCAGGAAGTCCACCTTTGAGTTCTGATACATGTTCAAATCCAGCAGCGCGGAGTTGTTGTGCTGCTTGCGCTGTTTGTTCGTCAGTTTCACCATAGATGTATAAATCGCGACTTTTAGCTAGTGAACTTTCAGCGCGGTCTACCAATTCATCTACAGGCATTGACATTGCGCCCATGATGTGACCATCGTTGTAAGTGTTACGATCACGTATGTCTAAAATAGTGAATGCTGGTTCGCCCCATTCTAAACGCGACTTAAGTTCATGTACATTAGACTGAGGTTCAATAGGTGGTTGTTCTGGAATTATACCGCCTAAAGGATTGTTCATATAAGGTTCCTCTCTTATCTGCTCATTCGCAATTTACCAAGTAATACAAGCTAGACGATCTTTCTTTAGAATGAACGTTTGTAATATCTTTCTTTAGGAATAGTTCGAATTCTCAAACAAATGCGTGTTAATTTTTATTAATTTGTAGTTTATTTATTATTGACTTTTTGTACACGTTACGAGAAACAAAATCACAGCGA
This sequence comes from Chroogloeocystis siderophila 5.2 s.c.1, assembly GCF_001904655.1. Taxonomy (NCBI): domain Bacteria; kingdom Bacillati; phylum Cyanobacteriota; class Cyanophyceae; order Chroococcidiopsidales; family Chroococcidiopsidaceae; genus Chroogloeocystis; species Chroogloeocystis siderophila. The sequence goes on from NZ_MRCC01000006.1 coordinate 77,818, forward strand.
TGAGCTTGCTGAATTAGATATGGTTAATTACTTTATTTTGAGTGATATAATAAATAATCAAAAGCAATTTATTTAAGTATTTTAGTTGATTATTCGTATAAGCAAATATTTTTTAATTTAGTTAAGTTGTTAGTTAATCAAAAACTGGATTGTATGTTATCCAGTATTTACACTTTACCGGAAGAAGTTGTTAATTTAATTGCTGCTGGAGAAGTGATAGACTCAGTGGCAGCAGTTGTACGAGAATTAGTAGAAAATTCGCTTGATGCAGGTGCAACACGAATTGTTGTAGCTGTGTGGACACAGCATTGGCGCATACGAGTTGCGGATAATGGCTGTGGGATGAAACTCACAGATTTACAGCAAGCAGCAATAGCACACAGCACGAGTAAAATTCGCAATCGCGACGATTTGTGGAAAATTACTAGCTTGGGGTTTCGCGGTGAAGCGTTACATAGCCTAACGCAATTAGCACGCCTAGAAATTATGAGTCGCCTAGCCCTAACCGCCGAAGGATGGCACGTTCGCTACGATGCTGGAGGGCAAGTGTCTGAAGCAACAACAGTAGCGATCGCGCCTGGTACAGTTGTCACGGTATCAGACCTATTTGGCAATGTACCAAACTACCGTGAAGGACTACCCGCGATCGCACAGCAAATGAAAGCTGTGCAAAGCACGATTCAGCAGATTGCTTTATGTCACCCGCATGTAACTTGGCAAGTATGGCAAGACGATCGCGAGTGGTTTACGATCAGCGCTGGAAAAACCTCGCAGCACCTCTTACCGCAATTTATTCGTCAAGTGCGTGTAAGTGACTTACAAGAATTGACTGTTGAGGTTCCCCATCCAGATACTTTATCTACTCAACCATATAGCAACGATACTGCAACACGCGCTTTTATCAAATTAGTTTTAGGCTTACCTGATCGCTGTCATCGCCATCGTCCCGATTGGGTTAGAGTTGCGGTAAATGGACGTCGGGTAAAATTACCAGAAATCGAACAAACGATACTAACTGCAACAGCGCGAACATTACCGCACGATCGCTATCCAATATGTTTTTTACATCTTCAAGTTGCACCTAATCATATTAATTGGAACCGCCACCCTGCAAAAGCCGAAATTTATCTACATCATTTAGATTATTGGCAAGAAAAAGTTGCGCAAGCTATCGAACAAGCATTACGTCTTAATTCTGAAACGATTCCTGAATCCTTACACAATTCAAGAGTTAGTAAACTCATCAAAGCTGCTGAAGCGACAAGTGGTTACAATTTTAGCCGTCAAATTCAACCTGGTGCCGATGTAGAAGAAGGTACTCAAAACAGTAAACCGCCACCTTATATCCTCAAAGCTGTTGCTCAAGTCAACAATACCTACATTGTGACCGAACATCCAGGAGGATTATGGTTAGTTGAACAGCATATTGCGCACGAACGTGTTTTATACGAACAACTAGTCGATAATTGGCAACTCGTCGCGTTAGAACCGGCAATTATTTTAAGTAATCTTTCACCCGCACAGCGATCGCAACTCGAACATATTGGTATAGAAATTGAGTTTTTTGGCGAACAAATGTGGGCAATCCGTAATATTCCAGCAATGCTGCAAACACGTGAGGATTGTGCAGACGCACTGTTAGAACTTAGTTTGGGAGGAGACTTGCAAACTGCACAAGTAGCTGTCGCTTGTCGTAGCGCAATTCGTAATGGTACAGAGTTAAGTTTAGAAGAAATGCAGACACTATTAAATCAATGGCAACGTACGCGTAACCCGCGAACTTGTCCGCATGGACGTCCTATTTATTTATCTTTAGAAGAATCAGCTTTATCTCGTTTCTTCCGCCGTCACTGGGTAATTGGTAAAAGCCACGGTATTTAATTTCTCAAACTTTTCGCCATATAAATATCAGGTTTTCCTACACCATTGGCATCGGGCATGACTCCCACAATGACAAAACCTAGCTTTTGATAAAATTCGTAAGGATGACCGCGTAAATTTTTGATATTAGCAATATGTTTCCATACATTAGGATACAAATCAACACCTGATAGTGACGTCATATTATCTTCGTCATCTGTACCTAACCAAAGTGTAATTCCACCACGTTCTCTTACTTTGTTTTCTAAGTCTAAAACAAGCGCGCTGCCAATTCCTTGACGTCGAAACTCACTATGGACAACTAAAGGATGAAGTTCCCAAACATTGCCACTGTATTGACTTATTCCACCAATCCATCCTAAAACCGTATTGTCTTCATCCACTGCAATGCGGCTAATTCTATCAGGTGCTAATGATTCTTGTACTTCTTGTAAAGCACTATCCAAATTTACCCACGCAGTTGCCCAATGTTCTTTAAAAGAATCAACTAATAAGTCTGCTAATTGCTGTAATATATCTTTATCAGCACCATCTAAGTTAATAATTTGCATCAGCTATAAAAGAATGGCTATTCTAGTTTCTGAACTGACCAAAGTTAGCACGAAATTGATTGACAACTTGGTCTAAACCTACTGAGTGTGCAGCTTTAAAAAGAATTCGATCACCTTCACTAACAATCCCTCGCAAGTACTCTAGAATATCTTTATGACTAGCAAAGCACTCTACCGAAGTACTTTCGGTGCTTTGTGCGATCGCTTGTGCGTCTTCACCGTCAACTAACACTATCAATAAATCAATCTTGAGTTGACCGACTAACTTTCCTATTTCTTGGTGCAATTGCAGCGATCGCTCTCCCAATTCTTTCATTGCACCCAACACTGCAATTCGTCGCTTTCCTGGCGTTTCTGCGAGTAAGTGCAATGCTGCTTTCATTGCTTCTGGTGCAGCATTATAACTTTCATCTAAGATTACCACATCATTCGGTAATTCATAACGCTGCGATCGCCCACTTGGCATATCAACGACTAAACCGTTATTTAAGCATGACCAATCGATTTGTAAAACTTTGGCAACAGCCAAAGCCGCTAGAAAATTAGTCGCATTGTGTCGCCCTGGTAGCGGCAAAGTTACTTCTGTTCCATCAACTACGATGCGATCGCTGGCAATTTCACCACGTACATCTCCGCCTTCTAAGCCATAAGTAACAGTTTGACCTTGCCAAACTGTTGCCGCAGTTTTCATGAGACGTGAATTATCGTGATTGAGAATTGCTACCGCCGAATTTGGCATTTGGGCTAATAATTCGCACTTAGCCTCTGCGATCGCTTGTTCTGACCCTAATCTTTCGATATGCGCAGTTCCGACATTTGTAATCACGCCGATTGTCGGACAAGCTATTTGCGTGAGTAAAGCAATTTCTCCCTTTGCCCGCATTGCCATTTCAACAACTGCGTAATCATGTTCGGAACCAAGTTCCAACAAGGTTTTTGGCACACCAATTTCATTATTGTAATTCGCTTGGGTTTTGAGAACATGACCTTGTGTGGCTAAAACTGCGGCGATGAGTTCTTTAGTTGTCGTTTTCCCAACCGAACCCGTAATTGCAATCACTGGAATAGAAAATTGCTGACGCCACCAGTGCGCAATTTGTTGATAAGCCTTTAAAGTATTTTCTACTTGCAGAAATGGAATCGATTCATTTGGCGATTGAAAGCCAGAGTCAACGATTGCGGCGATCGCACCTTTTTCTATTGCTGCGGATACAAATTTATGACCATCAAATTTTTCTCCACGTAAGGCAACGAAAACTTCGCTTGGTTTTATAGTACGGCTATCTGTATTAATACCCGTAAACTGTGCCGTTATCTCAGTCTTTGATAACACTGGTTTAGCGGCTAAAACTTGAGCAAGTTGATTTAAAGTGCCACAACAAGGCATAGGTACGAGTTAGGAGGAGATTAAAAGTTAGGGAAATTCCCCTATTCTTCACTTTACAGCGATCTGTTGCTACGCAGTTATCAGGTTGTTTTTAATCAGGTTACTGAACATTGCGGACTTAGCTTGTGGATTCAACAGTAGTTGACTTTTCGCATCAATACTAAAGTCTTTCCCGGGAACGAAACCTTTGCTAATTAACTGCTTGTAAAAATGTACGAGGAATGTGTTTTGGATTTCTTGGTAGATATCAGTAGGGAGAAGCTGGTTTACAGTCCACAGTACCGACTTGGGATCAAACCAAAGTACACGCTCAATGCTAATGATGATTATCCCGGCGACTGCTTCGGTGGTGAGTTGGGCTTTGAGATGACTGATTAAATCCTTTCCTATCTGTGAATTTCGAGTCATCATTGCCATTGCTAATTTGGCAATTTGCCTTTCCAACTCTGTACAAGTCATACCCTAGGTTCCTTCTGTGGCGCAAATAACGGTTCAGACAAGTATATCTAAAGAAGGATAAAAATGTACCTTAGGGTGGATGAATTATTTTGTGACTGTTATGGAAATATGACCAAGTTACAAACGCTGACTCGCTGGCTTAACTCGACAGGCTGTGTGCTGTAACTGTTACCAAAACCTTAAAATATGATGCTGCTGATGTGTATCGGAAGTTGGAACGTCTCTTTCAATAAGTGCGATTACGGCTAAACCTATTCCAGAAGCAGCAATCAGCACCAATGCAGACGCAAGGTAGGCGTTTTTGAGTATCTCTAAAGCGGTTTCAAACAAAATATATGTCGTCATTACTTTTCACTCAACTTCAGGGGATAAATAGTGCTTACTTATTTCTCCACACTATTGCTGTTAGATTCCACAGAAAAATTACTAAATCCGGTTTCTTAACAATTCGTTACACCTGTAATTATACGGCTAAAAGCTTTTCTTTTCAAAAAAATTGTTTTTTCTGACAAGATTGCGGAGGATGTATTTAAATACACTGTTTATTACAGCTAGATGTGGTGGTGAATAAATTCACCACTAAACAAACGAAGTCCACCTGCATGGACTCCTTGTGGTATGTCTACCGCAAATGCTTCTTAGATTTTACGTAGATTGTAAGTTAAACGTGAACGAGGCATTTTTCTAACGTGGCAACAACTGATTGCGAGAGTGCAGAAAAATCATAACCTCCCTCTAAACCAAATACAATTCTACGAGTTAGCTGTAAACAATACTCTGTAAATTTGCCGTAATCTTGAGGCTGTAATGCAATTTCTGCTAGAGGATCAGCTGCGTTTGCATCGTATCCTGCACTAACAATCAGTAAATCAGGTTGAAAATTAGATAAAAATGGTATGACTTTTGCTTCAAACAAAGGCTGATACGTTTCCATAGTACTGCCAGGCGACACAGGTAAATTTAAAACGTTGTTGAATTTACCTTGCTCGGAGGCGTGTCCTGTACCAGGATAACAGGGAGATTGATGCAGCGAGCAAAAAGCAATCTGAGGATGATTTTCGACGATCGCTTGAGTACCATTACCATGATGCACGTCCCAGTCGAGAATAGCGACACGGTTGATATCAGGTTGTGCTAACGCATAGTGTGCGGCGATCGCCGCGTTTGAAAATAAACAAAATCCCATACCGCGATCGCTTTCAGCATGATGACCTGGAGGACGCGTAAGAACAAAAGCAGGATTTTGAGTCGCTGAGACACTATTGACGCCGTCTAGCCATGCACTGACTGCTAATAATGCTATATCGTAGCTGCGCGGTGAAACTGGTGTGTCTGGTTCTAGATAGCCGCCACCCGTATTAGCGATGTAACGAACGAGGTTAATATATTCTGCTGCGTGAATTTGTTCAACAAGTGCTAATGCTGGTGATTGTGTTACCGGAGTTGGCGATCGCCATTCTATTTGGTGGGCAAACTTTGATTGTTTGAGTGCGGTAGTGATCGCGCTTAAGCGTCCTGGTGTTTCTGGGTGGAATCGTCCAGTTTTATGGTCAAGGAACTCGTCAGAATAAATAACTGGCAGCATACAGCAAGCGGCAGTGGGATCTTCAATCAAATTGTATCCTTACTCATCGCGCTTCCAATCGCTTCTGTCTTCCATCGAGTCATCAATTGTAGGTGGAGTCATCGCCGGATTATTCATTACTTCTTCTGTAGATAACTGTTGCATAGCATCATCTATTGCTGGCGGATGCTTAATTTTGTCTAGCACTTCGGGTGATAAAACGTCTTCTGGTCGTTCGTTTTCTGCCATGAGAATTCTCTGAATTTACACACGCCTCAGTTTAGATTGCTCGGCTGGAAAGCACACACTATCTTCAGACTTAAATTTTTAGTTGGTGAATGAATGAGATTGCACTTATGCAATCTCGAACGAACTTGCGCCTAAGCAAACGTGGTACTTTTAGTGTGCGATCGTCAATGTTTGTATAGCCCCGACTTTAGTCGTAAGGCATTAGGAATGAGTTACTCCCCCAGCAATAGGGAAAATATGCTAGAATTGTATCATTATTTAACAAATATTCAGCAGTAAATTGGAATAATTTGGCGTTTTTCCATTTTAACGACTGATAATCTCAGATTTTTGGAGTTTTTCACCGTATGGCAAGCTCTCAGGATAGGATTATCCCGACTGATCTGCGTAATGAGATGTCGCGGTCTTACCTAGAATATGCGATGAGCGTTATTGTAGGTCGAGCGCTGCCAGATGCCAGGGATGGTCTGAAACCTGTGCATCGTCGCATTCTCTATGCAATGCACGAATTGGGCTTAACCGCAGACCGCCCTTTTCGGAAATGCGCCCGTGTCGTGGGGGAAGTTTTAGGTAAGTATCACCCACATGGTGATGGTTCGGTATATGACGCACTTGTGCGCATGGCACAGGATTTTTCCATGCGATTACCTCTCATTAATGGGCATGGAAATTTTGGTTCTGTAGACAACGATCCACCAGCAGCAATGCGATACACCGAGTGTCGCTTGCAAGCATTTACAGGTGATGCTCTACTACGAGATATTGAATCAGAAACAGTAGACTTTACCGATAACTTTGACGGTTCGCAACAAGAACCGATTGTATTACCCGCACGCGTTCCGCAACTTCTCCTCAATGGTGCCTCTGGAATCGCTGTTGGAATGGCGACGAATATTCCACCGCACAATCTAGGTGAGTTGATTGATGGATTAGTAGCGCTGATTCGCAATCCTGAAATTACAGATAACCAATTAATGCAATACATTCCTGGTCCTGATTTTCCCACAGGAGGACAGGTATTAGGAACAAGTGGCATTCGCGAAGCTTATACAACTGGGCGTGGTTCTATTACCATGCGTGGGGTAGCGAATATTGAAACAATCGAACAACGCGGACGCCCCGAACGCGAAGCAATTATTATTACTGAACTGCCGTATCAAACGAACAAAGCCGCGTTGATCGAACGGATCGCGGAAATGGTGAATGAAAAGCGACTAGAAGGTATTGCGGATATTCGCGATGAAAGCGATCGCGACGGTATGCGGATAGTCATTGAACTTAAAAACAATGCTTATCCTCGCGTTGTTCTCAATAACTTATACAAGCAAACGCCTTTACAAGCAAACTTTGGAGCCAATATGCTGGCTCTTGTCAATGGGGAACCGCAATTACTAACGCTCAAACAGTTCCTCAATGTCTTCTTAGACTTTCGCATCGATGCAATAAGTCGGAGAACGCGCCACGAACTGCGCAAAGCCGAGGAACGCGATCACCTGTTGCAAGGATTATTAATTGCCTTAGCCAACTTAGACGGAATTATTGAATTAATTCGTCATGCTGCTGATGCACCAACAGCGCGTCACGAACTTATAGAAAGATACGGTTTATCCGATGCTCAAGCAGATGCTATTTTGCAAATGCAACTGCGGCGACTGACAGCGCTAGAAGCCGAGAAAATTCGTCAAGAACACGAAGAATTACAACTTCAGATTGCCGATCTGCGCGACATTTTAGCACGACGCGAACGTGTCTTAGAAATTATTGAAACTGAAGTTACTCAAATTAAAACAACGCACGCGACACCGCGCCGGACAGTCATTGAACCGGATGAAGGTGAAATCGGCGATACTGACTTAATTGCGAACGAGAAAGCTTTAATTCTGGTGACAGAACAAGGTTACATCAAGCGAATGCCCATTGATGCTTTCGAGGCGCAAAGTCGAGCAACTCGCGGGAAAGCTGCAACACGGATGAAAGAAGACGACGGAATTGAGCATTTCTTGACGTGCTGCGACCACGATAGTGTTTTATTCTTTAGCGATCGTGGAGTTGTTTATTGCCTCAAAGCTTACCAAATTCCGCTTGGTTCGCGGACAAGTCGCGGTACTCCGATGGTACAAATGCTACCAATTCCCAAAGATGAAAAAATTACCTCTGTTGTCCCAGTCAGCGAATTTAGTAGTGACGAGTACCTCGTCATGCTGACACGAGGGGGCTACATCAAAAAAACTGAACTCAGCGCCTTTAGTAACATTCGAGCAAACGGCTTAATTGCCATCTCCTTAGAAGAAGGCGACCAATTGCGTTGGGTACGACGGGCACGTGTCGAAGATAGCATCATTATCGGTTCGCGCTACGGCATGGCGATTCATTTTAGAACCGACCACGAACAATTACGTCCGCTTGGTCGCGCAACACGCGGCGTAAGAGCGATGAAACTGCGTGACGGCGATGAACTGATTGGGATGGATATTCTACCGAGTTCGGTATTGGCAAACCTCAACAGTAGTGTTACCGCAGATACTGAAGCGGAAGACGTTGAAATCGAGGATGAAACCGAAGAAAATTCAGAATTGCTCGAAAACAATACTCAAGGACCGTGGGTGTTGATTGTAACGATGGGCGGCTACGGTAAGCGCGTACCTGTCACGCAGTTTAAACTGTACAATCGGGCAACTAAAGGTAAGATTGCGACCAAATTTAAATCCCGTAAAGGCTTTAAAGATCAACTCGCGGCATTACATATTGTCAACGAAGATGATGAACTGATGATAGTAACAAGTCGCGGGATTATTATCCGTCAAGCAGTGAAAGCTATATCACCGCAATCGCGTTCGGCTACTGGCGTGCGCGTTCAGCGTTTAGATGAAGATGATGCGATCGCCGCTGTTGCTTTGGTTCCACCTGATGTTAGCGACGCAACTGAAACAGAAAATTAAGAGCTAACAAATCAGCAAAATGCCGATTGTGAAAACAAAATTGAGTAAACAACACCAGAGGTGGACATTACCCGCCTTTGGTTTTCTTGCTTTATCTAGCGGTATTTTAATGGGGTTAACCGTCGCCCCTGTCGAAGCATGGTTTCTAGCGTGGATTGCGTTAGTTCCCTTGTGGGTAATCGTTGCATCTTCCACACCACGAAAAACCAAATTACTCTCTGCTTTGCTGTGGGGAAGCGGGTATCACGGTGTCGCTTTAGCTTGGATTACTGGCGTTCACCCGATGATGTGGATGGGAGTACCTTGGCTTGCTAGTATTGCGATCGCGCTGTTTTGCTGGGCTGCAATTACGCTGTGGGGCGCAGCCTTAGTAACGGCTTGGGCTGTCTGCATAACTGTTTTTAGTCGAGGTGTGGGAACATTCACCCGCGTTCTTATTGGTGTTGCGTTGTGGTGTGGTTTAGAGAGTTTATGGAGCTTAGGACCTTTATACTGGACTTCACTTTCTTATACTCAAAGCCCACATAACTTAATTATTCTCCATCTCGGTCAAATTTCTGGTTCCCTCACCGTCACAGCTACAATTGTTGCCGTAAATGGTTTACTTGCAGAAGCATGGATGAGATATGAGAGGTCAGAGGTCGGAGGTCGGGGATCGGGCAAGAATACAATTACACTACGACTTTTTGCTAGTAGCTGCCTACTTTTTGTGGCGTTGCATCTCGTTGGCTTTGGTTTATCTAGCCGTCCGTTGGTACAGCCCCCAGAAACTGCTTTAAAAGTAGGAATTATTCAAGGTAATATCCCCAATACAATTAAACTTTATTCTGAAGGCTTGCGGCGGGCGATCACGGGTTACACTGAAGGCTACATCACGCTAGCCGAACAAGGCGTTGAAGCAGTACTCACACCCGAAGGAGCTTTACCCTTTATGTGGAGTGAAGTGCTGCGTACTTCTCTCTACACTGCTGTACAAGAAAAAGGCGTTACCGCGTGGATTGGTGCATTTGGCGAACAAGGACAAAATTACACGAACAGCTTATTTACTCTGAGTAGAGATGGCACAGTCTTCAGTCGTTACGACAAAGTTAAATTAGTACCAATTGGCGAATATATTCCGTTTGAACAGGTTTTAGGCGGACTCGTTCGGCGCTTGTCTCCACTAGAAGCTAAGCAGGTAGCAGGTGCGCCCGATCAAGTATTTGATACACCCTTTGGACGTGCGATCGCGGTTATCTGTTACAGTTCTGCATTCCCTGAAGAAGTACGCTACCAAGCCGCAGCAGGCGGACAATTTATCCTCAGTGCAGCAAACAACGCTCACTACAGCCCTTCAATGCCAGCACAACATCATGCCCAAGATACAATGCGCGCCATCGAAACTGATCGGTGGGCAGTACGCGCGACAAACACAGGCTACTCAGGTATCGTCGATCCCCACGGTAGAACAGTGTGGATATCTGGTTTAAACACTTACGAACTACACGCCGAAACAATCTATCGGCGCACTACACAAACTTTATACGTCCGCTGGGGAGACTGGCTCACACCCTTACTTTTAGGATTAGCTATCATATCCAAACTCACCTCCCTTCCAGCAAGTAAAAAAATAAATCCTCTTTCTTAATTCTCTGCGTCTATGCACAGACACTTTGCTCAAGTCGGAATCACCCCTTACGGTAGTGTCCTCCTCTGTCGTTCGTACTAATTCAAATCTTGAATATAACCAGCTAAAACCTCCGGCTGTTCTAATTGTGGAACATGACCGCAATTTTTCAACCAAATCAATTGAGAATCTGCGATCGCCCGTTGAAACTTCGTTGCATCATTCACACTCAACGTATCATCGCGATCACCCCATAAAATGAGTGTTGGTTTATTAATTTTAGGAATCTTATCTGCTAAATGACCGTATCCACCACTTTTCATAAAACTCAGCATTGCCTCATACCAGTAAGGCATATCTAAATGTAACGATGCACACCGGATAGCATCAATTAATTGACAGGGATTAAAGTTATCCCAAAAGAGAGCTTGAAGTTTACGCTGTCGCCAATATTCTACTGCTAAATAATCAAAGGGTGGAAACAAGAATTTACCGACTGGGAAATCACCGCTAAAGCCTACGCTATTAATTAATATTAATTTCTCTACTGCTTGCGGATAATCAAGCACGAAATCAATAGCTGTAGCACCTCCCATCGAAGTTCCAATCAGTATTAATGGTCGATTAATTAACTTCCAAAAGCTATAAAGATGGGCTTTAATTGACGCTGGATTATAATCAATTCCCCTAATCCTTTCAGTAAAACCAAATCCCAATAAATCGACTCCCCAAGTTTCATATTTCTTAGCCAGCAATGGTAGAAGATAGCGAAATTCTAGTACTGAACTATCAAATCCATGCAGAAGTAAAATAGGCTTACCTGTACCTTGACGTACATAAGCTGTTGCGATCGCTTCGGGCGCTGCGCTACGCCCAATCGCCTGTTGACTCAACGGAGTGACAATCAACTCACGTTTGATACTTTGCGCTAAAACAATTGCTGCATCTTCCTTAAGCAGCTGTACTTGAGGTGGTAGAAAGGCGAGAAACATACCTTTAAACAACTTTAACTTGGCTAGCAGCTTTTATTGCTTTTGCTCTGGCTACTTTTACCGTATCACCTTTAGCCAACGCAACTCCCATACGTCGCCCTGGACGTGCATCTGGCTTGCCAAATAAACGCAAATCAACGTCTTTTTCTGCTAAAGCATCAGCAACACCAGCATAATAAATTTTATCAACAGATTCATGGGCTAAAATGACAGCACTTGCTGAAGGTGCTAATAAGTCAATTTGTGGTATGGGTAATCCTAAAACAGCCCGAAGATGTAACTCAAACTCATTGAGATTTTGCGAAATTAGTGTCACCATGCCTGTATCATGCGGTCTAGGTGAAAGTTCTGAGAAAATCACCTCATCTTTTGTCACAAAAAACTCAACTCCAAAAATTCCTACACCACCCAAAGCATCAGTTACTTTTTGCGCGATCGCTTGGGCTTCAGCTAACAATTTATCAGTTATTTCAGCAGGTTGCCAAGACTCTTGATAATCTCCACTTTCTTGCCGATGTCCAATCGCAGGACAAAAAATTGTTGGTGCATTCCACTGCTTAATTGTTAACAGGGTAATCTCAGTTTCAAAGGAAATAAATTCTTCGACAATAACTTTTTGACTATCACCTCTAGAGTTTTTTAGAGCATAATCCCAAGCTGTTTTGACTTCATCAGCTTGATAAACAATCGACTGACCTTTTCCTGACGAAGACATGATAGGTTTAACAACATTGGGAAAGCCAATAGCTTGAGAAGTTTCAACTAACTCGTCTAACCTAGCTGCATAAGCATATTTAGCAGTACGAATCCCCAATTGGTTATGCGCTAATTCGCGAATGCGATCGCGGTTCATTGTAAAGTTTGTCGCCTTCGCTGTTGGGATTACAGTTATTCCCCGCTGTTCAAATTCAAGTAACTTTTCAGTTCTAATTGCTTCAATCTCAGGAACAATAAAATCTGGCTGATGTTTTTGAACAACAGCTTCTAAGTCATCACCATTCAACATTGAAATCACTTCACATTCATCCGCTACCTGCATCGCTGGCGCATTTGTATAACGATCGACCGCAACAATATAATTACCCAAACGTTGCGCTGCAATGACAAATTCTTTACCTAATTCCCCTGAACCAAGTAATAAAAACTTTCGTGGAAGTGTTAAATTCATATTAAAGCTTCTATCTTAAACTTTTTATTGTCTTTTTAAAGATATCTTTGTGTCCTACCCTCCGGGAAGGCTACGCCTACGTGGTTCGTTATTTTAATTAAATCGAGCAGCGCGTAATATTAAATTTTCTCGCTGAATCTTCGTCAATCCAATACCCTCATCAAAAACACAATTTTCGACTTTAGCACCCTGCCAAATCGTTTCATTTAATGTTGCGCCTGTTAAATTAGCATTTCTCAAATCTGCGTTTGTCAAATTAGCAAATATTAAATCAGCATTAATAAGACTAGTCCCCTGTAAATTCGCTTTTGACAGATCGCCACGAATCAAATTACTACCATCCAAAATCAAATTTGATAAGTCTGCGCCTTGAAGCTGAGGAAATTTTACACGACTAGGATTGTGTAAAAAGCGCATAACACAAAGTATATTTACCTCATCTAAGCGCATTTGTGTTAAGAAATCAGCATAACGTGCTAAACCAAGCTGCTGAAGTTGTAGTAAACGTTGACAACGGCTTTCTTGGAGAAACTGTTTGCACGTATCGTAAAGATCTTGAGTCGCAAAGTTCAACATTGTGCTAAAAACAATTAATTTTGTGCATAACTTGCCAATATCCTGCTGAGTTAAGTGCAAAAGTAAGATATGACGTTAACAAAAAAGCTATTTCTGGGAATGATACACAATAGTAAGCTTGGCTTAAAGGCTAAAGCCGATGCTAACCCAGGATAGCCGAAGTGCTTGGGCTAGTGGGGAGATTTAGGAATCAATTGCGCCGTTATATAAATTAAACGCTCAGAAACCAGTGAAGGGATTGGTGGAATGAAGAGGCTACCATTATACATTGTTTTATTACAAAGTTTATTATTTGTTGGAATTAAACCAGCGATCGCAGGGATCACGTCTATACCTCCACTATCACAGTCAACCGAAATCCAAACAGAAGATAACCCCTTACAAAAACCACCAGGAGTATGGGTACTTCAAGACGACAAACCGCAGCGTCAACCGTTTGTTTGGGTAGTAGAGGATGTCAAAGCAGCACGACAGCCATTTTTACAACCTGTTAAAGACGAAAAGAAACCGAATATTCCTGAACACATAGCAACAAAAAATACAACCAAGCAAGCTGACTTACAACCATTTCACGAAGTCGTCAAAGATACGACAAAAGTCGAAGGGTTATATACGCTTTATACACAAAAAGATACAGGTAAGATCTATCTAGAAATCAAGCCGCAGCAGTTAAATAAAAATTTCTTAGGCACGATTACAATGGAATCGGGTATCGGCGAACGTGGAATTTATAGCGGAATGCCGTTACAAGACTTTCTGTTTTACTTCCGTCGCGTCAATAATAATTTGCATTTTGTGGTACGTAATGTCAACTTTCGCACGCGCCCTGGAGATCCGCAAGCGCGATCGCTAGCACGTTCGTTTAGTGATTCTGTACTTTACGCTTTACCTATCAAAAGCATTCATCCCCAACGCCAAACAATTCTTGTCGATTTAGGCGATCTCCTCTTAAGCGATGTTCCAGGATTATCATCACATTTGTCAGCAATGCTGTCAGTTCCTTATCAACTCGATAGCAAAAAATCACACTTTGGTGGTGCGAAAGCCTTTCCCTTAAACGTTGAAATCGAGTCTGTTTATGGTTTTTCGTCTAGCAACAGCACAAATCCTGCTAACTTATCGACAATCCCTGATAGCCGCGCTTTAACTTTGCGCGTCCGCTACAGTCTTTCTGAATTACCAAAAAATAGCAATTACCGTCCGCGTTTAGCTGACGAACGTGTCGGTTATTTCATCACAGCTTACCAAGATTTTTCCAGCGACGACCGTAGCGATCCTTTTGTGCGTTATATCAATCGCTGGGATCTTGAAAAGCAAGATCCTAATGCACCGTTGTCACCACCCAAAAAGCCAATTGTTTTCTGGATTGAAAATGCGGTTCCATTAGAGTATCGCGAGGCGATTAAAGAAGGCGTTTTGATGTGGAATCAAGCATTTGAAAAAGCAGGATTTAAAGACGCAATTCAAGTCAAGCAAATGCCTAATGATGCTAAGTGGGACCCTGCGGATGTCCGCTATAACACAATTCGCTGGATTAATACCGTCGATGGTTTTTTTGCGTTAGGTCCATCCCGTGTTAACCCTTTAACCGGAGAAATCTTAGATGCTGATATTTTAGTCGATGCGAGCTTTGTCCGCCGACTGAAGCACGAATACCGTAACTTAATTCAACAGCACCAAACACAACCAACATCATTACTATCACACATGATGGGGACTGGAGGTAATCTCTGTACGAATGAGCTACGTCAACCTGAATCACAACCGAATTTAGCAAGTGTTGTTGGTATTGCGAGTCCAGTTCCTTCGCGCTTGTCGCCGTTATCGCAAATGGCAATCGAGTACGATTTGTGTTATGGAATTGAAGCGGTGAATCAGTTTGCGATCGGTTCGCTAGCGCTATCGTTATTTCAAAATACGTCGCCTAATAGCGACCAGATGAAAGAGTATATTCATCAGTATCTACGTTTGGTGATTGCACACGAAGTAGGACACACTTTAGGTTTAAGACACAATTTTCGGGGTAGCACATTATTGCAACCAGAAGAGTTGAACAATACAACTGTTACCCAAATTAGGGGTTTGACAACCTCAGTCATGGATTATATTCCACCGAATTTAGCGCCGCAAGGTATGCAACAAGGTGATTATTTTCCTGCGGTGGTTGGTCCTTACGATATTTGGGCGATTCAATATGGATATACACCAACAAATGCTGCACACCCGATCGCCGAAAAGCCATTTTTAGACGAAATCGCGCGGCGTTCCGCACAACCAGAACTCGCCTACGCTACCGATGAGGATTTATTCGACCTCGATCCTGAAGTCAACGCTTGGGATAACAGTAATGATGTACTGCGTTATTCGCAGTGGCAATTAGAAAACTCGCGGGTAATGTGGGATCGCTTACACAAGCGTTATCCAAAAACAGGAGAAAGTTACGCCAAATTAAGCGAATTATTTGATGCCGTGTTCTTACACTATCTTCGCCATACGTATTATACCACAAAGTATATTGGAGGACAATCGTTTTCGCGCAATCATGCGGGAGATCCTAATGGAAGGCTACCGTTTGAACCTGTACCAGTTGAAAAACAGCGACAAGCATTAGCAACTTTAGAAAAATATATCTTTGCAGCAGATGCGTTTAATTTTCCACCTGATTTGCTGAATAAATTAGCACCGTCGCGCTGGCGACACTGGGGTAGTGATGTAATGCTAGGTCGTCTTGATTACCCGATTCATGACAGCATTAACATGATGCAAAGCATGGTACTCAAGGAGTTACTTTCGGGCGATCGCTTGATACGCTTGCGCGATATTGAACTGAAAAGTCAACCTGGAACCGCATTAACACTACCGGAATTATTTGATACGCTGCAAAATGACATCTGGACGGAAGTTATCCAACCAAACAAACGCACTGAGATTAACAGTTTACGTCGGGCTTTACAACGCGAACATCTCAAGATTTTAACCGCGATGGTGTTACGCAATTCTTCTGTACCCGAAGACGCGCGGACGCTTGCATGGTATAAACTACGGCAACTTCGCACTCACCTCAGTCGCACATTATCGCGCTCGAATAAGTTTGATGAATATACAAAAGCCCATTTAGAAGAAACACGCGATCGCATCGAAAAAACGCTCAATGCTCAAATTCAATCGCGATAGCTACAAGAAGCTAGGGTAGATAGGTAAAGCTGTCATTGCAACATGACTTATCTACCATCATTCCTTCAGCCATCAAATCACCAACTCTGGTTTCAGGCGATCGGTCGATTACTCTACCAAACAGGTTATGGATTAATTCAGTTTTACATCCCGCTGATATTTGTTAAGCAAGTGGGCTTATCTGCAACCGCAGTAGGAATCGGGATTGGTAGCGGTTCGCTTGCAGGTGTTTTAGGACATTTCTTGGGAGGCTACTTAGCAGATTCAGAATATGGTCGCAAAAAGACACTTTTAGTTTCTGCGATCCTATCAATCCTTGCTGCGCTTGTTTTAGTATTCACGCATAATTTGCCGCTGCTGATTGTTGCGAACTTGATTATGGGTTTGAGTGCGGGGTGTTATTGGACCGCGGCTGATGCAGCAGTGATTGATGTTACAACGTCAGAACAGCGTCATTACGCCTTTGCAATTTTAGTTTTAGCAGATAGTCTTGGTAGCGGATTAGGTGTTTTCAGCGGCGGATTACTGCTTAGTCTTATTCATCGCATTGAAGCACTTTTTGTGTTAAGTGGATCACTGTTTCTGGGTTTTTTAGTTTTAATCCAAGTTGCGATCGTTGAAACACGGCACGATAGTCCAGCGCATACCAACACGCTGCAAGGATTTGCTGTTGCTTTCAAAGACCAAGCCTTGAGATTATTTGTTGTTGTTAACGTCTTATTTACGACTTATGTTGCTTTGGTAAGTAGTACCTTACCTTTATACTTCACGAACACAAGTTCGCATTTATCAAGTACAACTGAATTTACACAAGCTTCACTCGCTAGTATTGCTAATCTATTTACGTGGTGTTACATCGGTTTGGGTGCAGTATTACAGTTGCCAATTGTCCAAATTCTCGGCTCGTTGTCAAAAGTTAAAGTTTTGATGATTTCTATGCTGCTATGGGGAACTGGGTTTTTCTTTGTTTGGGCGACTGGAATTGATTCATCAATACAATTTGCTGTAATGATTGCTGCATTGAGTATCTTGTCGATTGCTTCTGTCGTTTATAAGCCCTTTGCTCCTGCAATTGTCGCCGAGTTAGCACCTCCATCGCTACGCGGAGTTTACCTTGCGATTAGCTACCAATGTTGGTCTATTGGTTATTTTGTTGGTCCTATTCTCGGTGGTTGGGCAATGGATCAGCCGCAAAATGTAGCGCATTATTCCTGGTTAGTGATTTCCTTCAGTACGATGTATGGAATGTTCATTTTGTATTTTCTTGGTCGGCGTAAAAATTCTGCGATCGCACCTGCGGGAGTACTAAGCGAATAAACTCGTAGCTAGCAAAACAAAACCTATCTGCGTGGGCTGACTGTTTTTAGTGTGCGTAGGCAGGCGCACTTTGTTTGTGTAGCCCCGACTTCAGTCGTAGGGCTATTCGGGAAATTTGCGATCACGTACTTCGGTTGCGAAACTTTGAACAGCTTGCACGATTGCTTCGCTTAAGTTTGTATATGACTTTGCAAACGGCGGTTGTCTTTCAGAAAGCCCCAGAACATCAACCGTTACTAACACTTGTCCATCACATTTTGACCCTGCACCAATTCCAATTGTGGGAATTGTTAATTTTTGGCTAATTTGTGCGGCCAAATCGTGGGGAATATGTTCTAAGACAATACTAAAGGCTCCCGCTTGTTCGAGGGCGATCGCTTCTTGTAAAATTCTTTCTCCGGCTTCGGGTGTCTTACCTTGTTGCCGTAAACCAAGTTGGCGTATCGACTGTGGTGTTAACCCCACATGACCCATCACCGGAATTCCGGCTTGTACCAAGTAAGCAACCGTTGCTGTCATTGCCGGATATCCGCCTTCTAACTTTACCGCATGAGCACCTGTCTCTTTTAAAACTCGTCCAGCGTTCCGTAATGCTTGCTGCGGGCTTTCTTGATACGTCAAAAACGGGAGATCAACTACTATAAGCGCTTGCTTGACACCACGGCGCACAGCTTTAGCATGGTGCAACATTTCTTCAATCGTTAGTGGCAGTGTTGTTTCGTATCCGAGGATAACTGATAACGAATCGCCTACTAAAATAATGTCTATTCCTACACTATCTAATAGGTGTGCGATCGCATAATCCCATGCTGTCAGCGCTACAATCGCTCTTCCCTGTTTTTTCCATTCAATTAATTGTTGGATAGTTACTGCCATATCCGTTTTTTCCTGCTTAACGCCACTAAAATCAACGAATAGCGTAGCGTTAGCAACAACCTAACACAATGTCTAGTTTTGTTAAGGTTTCTTTCTTTTTATTTACTGCTCGACTCGACTACAACAGCGCTTTATCCTACTGTACAGATTTATTAATGTCAGTTTTTCTTAAATTTAATGTTTTTTCAAGATTACCCGAACTGTAGTTTTTACTACAGTTTTTAAATTATATCACAAAAATTAATAATTCGTAAGATTTATAAAGTTTAATTATCAAACAATACAGCAGATTTAAATCTTAACTTATCGAATCCTTGGTATAGTTTTTCTAAGAAGCTTGCCGCTTGGCAAGTGGAAGTGAGTGACTTCTTGGGAAGAAAATATGTCTTACGCTCAAACAAAGACTCAGACAAAGACTGGGTATCAGGCAGGGGTTAAAGATTATCGCTTAACGTACTACACCCCAGATTACACACCTAAAGATACGGATGTTTTAGCGGCATTCCGCGTCACTCCTCAGCCTGGAGTTCCTCCAGAGGAAGCAGGAGCCGCTGTAGCTGCTGAGTCCTCCACAGGTACATGGACAACAGTATGGACGGACTTGTTAACCGACCTTGATCGCTACAAAGGTCGTTGCTACGATATTGAACCCGTTCCAGGTGAAGACAACCAGTATATCTGTTACGTTGCTTACCCGTTAGATCTGTTTGAGGAAGGCTCCGTCACCAATATGTTGACCTCGATTGTAGGTAACGTATTTGGTTTCAAAGCACTACGTGCATTACGTTTGGAAGATTTGCGGATTCCTGTCGCTTACTTAAAGACCTTCCAAGGACCTCCACACGGTATTCAAGTAGAACGCGACAAACTGAACAAGTACGGTCGTCCTTTGCTTGGTTGCACAATCAAACCGAAGCTGGGTCTATCGGCTAAAAACTACGGTCGTGCAGTTTATGAGTGCTTGCGCGGTGGTCTAGACTTCACCAAAGACGACGAAAACATCAACTCGCAGCCATTCATGCGCTGGCGCGATCGCTTCTTGTTCGTAGCAGAAGCAATTCATAAAGCCCAAGCGGAAACAGGTGAAATTAAAGGACACTACCTCAACGTCACCGCCCCCACTTGCGAAGAAATGATGAAGCGGGCTGAGTTCGCAAAAGAACTTGAAATGCCAATCATCATGCACGACTATCTAACAGGTGGTTTCACTGCAAATACAACACTGGCGCGTTGGTGTCGTGATAATGGTGTTCTGCTGCACATTCACCGCGCAATGCACGCGGTAATTGACCGTCAAAAGAATCACGGTATGCACTTCCGCGTACTAGCAAAATGCTTGCGGATGTCTGGTGGCGACCACTTACACTCAGGAACAGTCGTTGGTAAGCTTGAGGGCGAACGCGGCATTACAATGGGCTTCGTTGACCTGATGCGCGAGAATTACGTTGAGCAAGACCGTGATCGCGGAATTTTCTTCACTCAAGACTGGGCTTCGATGCCTGGTGTTATGCCTGTAGCATCTGGTGGTATCCACATTTGGCATATGCCAGCGCTTGTAGAAATCTTCGGCGACGATTCCTGCTTACAATTCGGTGGGGGAACCTTAGGACATCCTTGGGGTAACGCACCTGGTGCAACGGCTAACCGTGTTGCATTAGAAGCTTGTATTCAAGCGCGTAACGAAGGTCGTAGTTTGGCACGTGAAGGTAATGACGTTATCCGCGAAGCTGCGAAGTGGAGTCCTGAACTTGCAGTTGCTTGCGAACTGTGGAAGGAAATCAAGTTCGAGTTCGAGGCAATGGATACACTCTAATAATTTGAGATGGCGGATTTTGAATTTTAGATTAATCTAAAATCTAAATTCCAAATCTAAATTCTTAAATTCCTCCGGCTGGGGTCAAGCATGGATTTAAAACGAATTGCGAAAGACACAGCGAAGACGCTCTCTAGCTACCTGACTTATCAGGCGATGAGAACGGTACTAGCTCAGATCAGCGAAACTAATCCGCCACTGGCACTTTGGTTGCATCGCTTTTCTGCGAAAGAAGTTATTCAAGACGGAGAAGCATACATCCACAAGTTGTTTCAAGAGAAGCCTGATTTAGCTTTGCGGATTATGGTTGTCAGAGAACACATTGCGCAAGAAGTTGTAGACTTTCTACCCGAAATAGTTCTTAGTGACATTCAACAAGCAAACATGGAGCATCGCCGTCAGCATTTAGAGCGAATTACGCAGCTAGAATCTAACCCCAGCCACGAGCAACAAGCAACTACTGAGTCTAATTTGGATAATCCATCCAGTTAGCAAGACAAAGCAATTAGCTAAGGGCTATTCACTTCCTCTGACACACATCGACAAAAGTAAATTCTGAAGATATGCAAACCTTACCCAAAGAGCGTCGCTACGAAACTCTGTCTTATCTCCCACCTTTAAGCGATGCTCAAATTACAAAACAGATCCAATACATTCTGAACCAAGGCTACATCCCAGCAGTTGAGTTCAACGAATCTTCGGAACCGGAACAACACTACTGGACATTATGGAAATTGCCTTTGTTTGGTGCTAGAAGTACCCAAGAAGTACTCAGCGAAGTTCAAGCTTGTCGTTCAGAGTATGGCAATTGCTATATACGTGTAGTTGGTTTTGACAACGTTAAGCAATGCCAAATCCTCAGTTTTATCGTACATAAGCCAAATCAAAATAGCTACGGCGGCAGATACTAAATTATCTTCGTTTGAGCGCAGGGGAAAGCTGTAATTAAGTTATCTTTCCCTTGAAATAAGAGGTAGAAAACCTGCCTCTTTTTTTTACTGAATTAAAGTTTATTGCCCTTTAGAAATTGAGTATTTAGTAAAAGGTTTGAATTTACCGAAAATACTTTAAAGTGAAAAGGTATTAACTGAATATGAATAAATTCGCTACTATATAAACAAAACTCACTGCCCTGGTCTTACTGCTAAAAGTAGCATAAAAGTAAAAGTCTTGTTTTAGTGTACGAAGGTACACTTTGCTTAGGTAGCCCCGGCTTCAGTCGGGATGTATCTGTAATTCATCCAAGATATCTGTATAAAAAATTATTTACAATGATTAGTCATTGCTATCACTAATTTATAAAAAAATCATAATAATTTATTTCAATTATTACCAAGAAATTAAGCGAGCTAAAAACTTGGTACAAGTGTGCTTGCAACTGCCAGAAAAAATTAAGATTGTCTTAAATCCTAAATTGCGTACTATTGTAAATTCATGAGTTACTATATCTCCCCCCGCTTTCTCGATAAACTTGCTGTTCATATCACGAAAAACTTTCTCGACCTTCCAGGAATCCGCGTACCGCTGATTTTAGGTATTCATGGTCGCAAAGGTGAAGGAAAGACCTTTCAATGCGAGTTAGTTTTTGAACGCATGGGAATTGAAGTTATTCACATTTCTGGTGGAGAACTCGAAAGCCCAGACGCAGGCGATCCAGCACGACTCATTCGTTTGCGCTATCGGGAAGCTGCGGAATTAATCAAAGTGCGCGGTAAAATGGTCGCGTTAATGATCAACGACCTTGATGCTGGTGCAGGAAGATTCGACGAAGGAACGCAGTATACCGTAAATACGCAGTTGGTCAATGCTACGTTGATGAATATTGCTGATAATCCTACCGATGTTCAACTTCCAGGAAGTTACGACTCAACACCGTTACACCGCGTCCCGATTATCGTCACAGGTAACGATTTTTCCACGTTGTACGCCCCGCTGATTCGCGAAGGGCGAATGGAAAAGTTTTATTGGGAACCGGATCGCGACGATAAAATCGGTATCGTTGGTGGAATTTTTGCAGAAGATGGACTATCGGCGCAAGAAGTGACTCAACTTGTTGATGCATTTCCCGATCAAGCGATTGACTTTTTCAGCGCCTTGCGATCGCGCGTATACGACGAACAAATTCGCCGCTTTATCCATGAAACTGGTATCGAGCGCGTATCATTACGTGTCGTAAATAGTACTGAAGAACCACCCGTCTTTCAAAAACCAGATTTCAGGTTATCGCATTTACTTGAATCAGGAAATTTCATGGTTCAAGAACAGCAACGTGTTGAAAGTTCGCGATTAGTTCGTGAGTACAACCAAGCTTTGTACTACGCCAACCGCAACCCGATTAGTGCTAATCGCGGACACGCGATCGCACCAGCAGCAAATCCAACACCTACTCCCACACAGCAATCTACTCCAGAATCCAATTCTGAACATCATACAGTTGAAACAAAGAAACCCGTTGGCTTTCAATCAACACGCTACGAACCTAGCTCATTAACTCCTCCACGCTACAATGGATTTAATACTTCAACAAACCGCCATAACGAGGTTCTCACGCGTAGAGTGGGCTTAGAAACATTAGAGCAAGTCAAAAATCTGATTGCTCAAGGGTATCATATTGGTATTGAATATGTAGATAAACGACGTTTCAGTACTGGTTCTTGGCAAAGTTGTAGCCCAGCAATTCATGGCGAATCAGAAGCGGTCATCGCCTTGGAAACGTGCTTGGATGAGCATACGGGTGACTATGTACGAATTTTTGGTGTAGATCCCAAAAATAAGCGGCGAATTATGGAGACAATTGTCCAAAGACCAGATAACAATTAAGCTGTGCAGCTAGTTGTTGAAAGTAAAGGGAAAATTAGCGTCGATTGTCCACTGTTTACCGTTATGAAGTAGTAACGTTAAATCAGTTGTCGTAAACTCAAAATACAACTTTTGGTGTTGAAATTGTATCCACGCTGCTTTAAAGCTCTGCCGTGTTAAATCGCGAAATGCAACGGTCATGTGCGGAGCAAAAGGACGTGTTTTAGAAACAGGATCGACAATTCCTATCGATTCGCATTGTGCCATTAAATCAGCTTGTATAGCTAATAATTCTGAAGATTTGCGGACATTAACGTAAATCACGCGCGGCGAGAAAGCACCAAATCCATCAAGAACAATTGGTAGTGGCGATCGCTGCTGGGCAAAATTGCCAAGCAGCATTTCTAGTTGGTTAACACGCTCGACACTCCAAAGAAACGGTGGCTGTAACGTAATATGCGGCGGCGATCGCAACGCACCCCGACTACTATAGCGCTCAGCAAAATGCTGCTGAATTTCTCGAACGCGAGTTTGAATTTCCAACGGCGGCAATAAAGCAATAAAATAGCGATTGGTTATTTGAGCCAAGGATCTGATAACCTACGAAAACTTTCTCTGTATGTTATTGCTGAGGATTAACATAAATGCCTTGGTTTGTCAAGATTGAAGAAGGCATCGTGGAAAAGCCAAAGTTTGACCTGCACGTACCTGCGCATAAAGCTTACGTCAAAGAATTGATTGCCAACGGACATCAAGCCCGCAGCGGCTATTGGACTCAACACGGTGGTGGGATGATGGTGTTTCAAGCCGCATCACTTGAAGAAGCCAAAGCGATCATTGCCAAAGATCCATTAATTCAAAACGGTTGTGTAAGCTACAAGCTTTACGAGTGGCAAGTCGTCGTTGAATAATAAAGTTAATGGATGAAAAAAAGCTGGTCATCGGTAACTGGTAATTGGTAGAAAGATTAACCAACTTTCAATTACCTATTACCCAACCAAGAAAAGTACAACTTAGCAATTGCGCTTCTAAAGTGTTATCCTAGATTCAGACCTGGACCCATGCAATCACAACGCCCAAATCTTGTCAGGACCGGAAGGTAGCAGCAATACGGGATGCTTGTGATAGGCGTGGAATCCGGGTCGCCTTAGTTTAGGGAGCAAATAATTACTATGCCTGGATTTGGAGATGTAGTACAAAGAGCTTTTTATCTCGGCGTTGGGCTAGCTTCTTATGCAGGCGAGAAAGCAGGCGGGAAATTATCAGAATTGCGATCGCAAGCCCAGAAGCTAGCAGAAGAAATGGTCGCTCGTGGTGAAATGACGACAGAAGAAGCTAAGCACTTCGTCGAAGACTTGATGCAGCAAGCACAACAATCGTCTGTGAATGAGCCAAGCGCTAGCAATCAAAACAGAGAACCACGTCGCATCGAAATTTTGACTGATGACGAAACAACGACGGTACAGCAAGACGATCAAGACGTGGAGAAGCTGCGCCAGCAAGTATTGGGACTACAAGAAGAATTACAAAGACTTAAGCGACAACAATAACATTATTCTCAGTTAAAATTCTTCATTTGTTGCATTAAGTTGCGATTGACGGAGACTTTTGTCTGTCACTACTGTTTTTAGACTATAGATCGAATAGGGCAAGCTAAATCAATTAAATTGAGTAGCCTATCCTGTTCCTTCACGAGTTAATGAGGACATAGCCGTTTATGGAAAAGTGGCAAAAAGATTTTTTTGAAATCCTAGAAACAGTCGCAGACGAAGTAGAACGATTCTTCCAAGGAGTTTCAGAAGTTGTTGATTCAGTATTTGAGATTTCTGAAGAAATAACTGAGCAAGTCCAATATACAATTGCTACGGAAATTGACCAGTATTTGAACGACCTAGCCGATCCGCTACTTGAAGTTTACTGGGATTTAGAAGAATTTGTCGGAGACGCTGAACATTCTTTTCCGTATGAAGTTGAACCAAGTCTAGAAAAGAATGCTGCGTGTATCGGTTGTCGTTACTACCACGGTCAAGTGTACAGCGGAAACTTGTTAGTTTGTGCAATGCATCCTTATGGTTGGGATGACAACAATTGTCCAGATTGGGAGCAATACTAGAAATTGGCAAGAATTGTGGTTTATGAGTAACGAATCAAGTTTAGTGCAAAGTGGAACTGAAGCAAGCTTAGCTGCTGATAATGAAACTGTTGAGCAACAGAAGTATGGTGAACGTCATATTAATGAAGGAAAACTGATTACCTTTCCTAACCCGCGTATTGGACGCTGGTACAACATCTACATTACTTTGCCAGAATTTACGTGTAAGTGTCCTTTTTCGGGTTATCCTGACTTTGCCACGATTTATATTAATTACGTTCCTAACGAGCGCGTCGTCGAGCTTAAGGCAATCAAACTTTATATTAACAGTTACCGCGATCGCTACATCTCGCATGAAGAATCAATCAACCAAATTTTAGATGATTTCGTTGCGGCGTGCGACCCTTTAGAAGTTCAAATCAAGGGCGATTTCAATCCTCGCGGTAATGTCCACACCGTTATCGAAGTGACTCACAAACGCGAGCAAACGCCAACACAAAGCAACACCCTAACTCGTAAAGAGTCAGACCTGAAGTAGGGGAATTTTTGATAACCTTAAGCCTCTTGACTGGCGATCGCATTCACCGCATCTGGAACAACAGTTGGCTTTCCTAATTGCTCTAACATACCTAAAAACTCTCGCTCAAAAGCCACATGAGCGCGGTTTGTCTTCCCACCAACATAAAGCTTACCGTCTTTTTGTAACGCCCAAATTTGCGAATGCGAAATATAACTCATGAGTACGCCCAGCATGAGTAGAGCAAAACCCGAATAAACAAAGGGAATTCCTGGATCGGCTTTAATTTGCAACCCTGTACTACCGACAACTTCCTCAATCTTTAACGTTACACCATTGACCTCAACTCCCATCCCAGGGCGCACAGTATTAATTAACTGCCCAGTTGTGTCATACAGAAGTAGCATTCCTTGTAAGTCTCTAGCAACAAGCGAGACTCCAGCACTCAAATCGGGTTTAGTAGGAATCCAAGTCGCCCAAAGGCGTCCTTGACCATTCGTATTCAACCGTGCCATTGGTAGTTGTAAGATTGGACTTTTATTCAGCCGAATGCGAATCGCCGCAATTCCCCAATCAGTTTGATAAAACGTTACACCGCGATAGCGTAGCGGTTCATTGACAAAGATCTTTTTATGCTTAACTTCTTGCCCTTGATCGTCAATGACAGACAAATCTGAATAAAACTGATCGATACCGCCCGTAGGTGTGTAGTCAATCCAAAATCGATTGACCCGTACCGACCAATCTTGAGGAATTTGTGGTGCTGCCCAGGGTCCTGCATCAACTATATTTTGGACTTTGAAACTATCCCCACTCGCAACCATTTCTTGCGCCATAAAGCCTGTCATCGCACCCCAAATTGCGCCTACAAGAATCAATATCATGCTGGCATGAACGACGATAGGTCCAACACGTCCCACAAGACCTCGGCTAGCGTAAAGCGCATCTCCTTCGCGAAAAACTTGATAGCGTTTTTCTATTAAAGGCACTAAGTTATCGACTGTAGCGTGGCTGAACTCTGCACTCAACGCAAACTTACGAAACTGGTGCGGCTGTTTATAAAATTTCCAAGTTCGCGAAAACCATTTCAGCGCAGGTAATTGACGTCTAAATGTACAAGCCGTTAAGCTTGAACCGAACAAAATCAGCAGTGCTAAAAACCACCAAGTACGGTAGACATGATCTAGCCCTAAGCTTAGCAGGACTTTCCAGCTAAGAAAGCCAAATAACGCAGGCTCTTCGGGATAGTTTGCTTGGTAGAATGCGACTGATTGTCCTTGCTCGATAACAGTACCAGAGATACTAAAAACTGCGATCGCCAACAGCAAAATAATTGCCAAGCGCAAGTCTGTTAATACTGGTAAAAACTCACGCCGAAAAAAGCGCCGCAGCGATAACCACAAATTTAACTTGGCAGAATCTAATGACATTGACTTAAATTTAAATATTTAAATACTTCCTAAGGGAATGCGCGACAATAGTGAGAAGACACCAAAACCAACAAGTAACGCTCCACTCACTGGTGTAATCCAACCTGACCAGCGGCGCAATTCTAACAATTTTTTGATTGTAGCCGTAAAAGTTCCTGCCAAGATTAAAGGCACGACATAGCCAACGGTATAAGCAAGAAGTAACGTTGCACCAAGAATTAAATCTTGCGTTGTCGCAACCCAAGCAAGTAATGTTGCTAGAACAGGTGTGCTACAAGGCGATGCAACAACACCAAACGTCAAACCAATGAGGTAAGAACGAATTCCTTGGGGTAAATCTTGCGAAATCCATTCTAACCCACCAACCGATGGTAACTGTAAGGGTAACGCCTCAAGTAGATTCAGCCCCATTAAAATCGCCACGATACTAACGATAAGGGGTAGCCCGATGCCTACTTGTCCGTAAACTTGTCCTAAGAATGCGGCGGTGATGCCTAAAGTTGCTAAGGTTGTTGCTAAACCTAATGCAAACCAAGTAGACATCCGCATTGCGTGCCAGCGGTTTTCGGCTTCATAGCCACCAATATAACCCACTGTAATCGGTAGCATGGAAAGCATACACGGTGTCAAGCTAGTTAACAAACCAGCCGTAAAAATTACACCAACACTCAACCAGCCAAGATGTGTCAGTTGGTCAGAGACGAGCGTATTCGCAAATTGTTCAAGTTCATACAACCGAGTTTGCCAAAGTTCGAGCATGGAGCAGATGTATTGAAAGGCTGATTCTGCTTCAATTTTAACTTAGTAATGCCTGACCGAGCTTCAGCGCCCTTTACGGTTGGTACTTCCTGGTAAGATGACAACGTTGGCATCCGCGTTTTCTCTAGCAACACGGATCAGTAATCCGGCGATCGCCAAGCTTGCAATCACTGAATTACTTCCATAGCTAATAAAGGGAAGTGGTAAACCTGTTGTGGGTAAAACTCCAGTCGCAACCCCAATGTTTAGCATTGACTGTCCTACCAAAAAAATCATTGCCCCAACTGCAACTAATCTGTGGACTGGATGCCAGGCCTTGAGTGCTACGATTAACGCCAGTGTCGCATACATAAGTAATAACACCAGCATTAATACACCACCAACAAACCCAAATTCTTCGGCAAAAACGGCAAAAATAAAGTCAGTATCTTGAATTGGCAAATAATGTAATTTTTGTTGCGATAGTCCAAACCCCGCTCCCCACGTTCCGCCTGAACCTACAGCAAGCAAACTTTGAATTAACTGATAACCAGTGTCTGCTGGATCGCTCCAAGGATTCTGGAAAGACGTAATTCGCTTAAGTTGGTATGGATTATAACTAACACTGATAACTGCTGCTAAGATACCTAGTAAAGCTGTTCCTGCCAAGTGAAGATAAGGTAAACCTGCGGCTAGTGCTATTAACCATAACGCCATGCCACAGAGCGCGGTTGTACTTAAATTAGGTTGAAGAAGAATTCCTGCTAAAATCAGCGCAAACACTGCTAACCAAAACAAACGCGCTTGCCAGCGAACTCTCTCCCATTGCCCGAAAAGACGAGCGCTTTGTAAAATTAAGAACGGCTTAATTAACTCAGACGGTTGAATCAGAATTCCCCCAATTGACAGCCAGCGCTTAACATTTAAAATTTCTTCTCCTCTAAACAGTGTTAAAAAAATTAATCCTAAAAGAAGTAATACACTCCAATGCGCAATGCCAAGTACAAGGCGTAACGGTGTATGAACAAGAACGTTAAATGCTACTAAACCAATAGCCATTCCTACCAGTTGGCGCTTGACGAAATAAAGCCCATCATTTTGTTCTACAGCAGCAACGGGATAGGATGCAGAAAATAAAATAATTAGTCCGATGCACAACCACAGCAATGTTAGCCAGCGCAACAGGCGGGCTTCGTTAGCCCATCCAACCACAGATTTGTCAAAGAAAGGAATTAGTTGACGGATCTGCACGGCAGTTAATTTGAGATTATGACATTAGGAGTATAGCTGCTATTTCAATAATGCGATCGCCCTGTTTTTAAGAATTATCAAGCGAACTCAAATCAAATAACGAGAGACCTTAAAGACCTCTCGCCTAAATCGAAAATATTAGAACAATTACAGCAATCCTGTATTGACTCCTGGCTTTCCTGTTGCTAGTTCCACCTTTACAATCTTGCCACCCATTTTCATAATTCTTTGCTGTTCCCGAAACCAGTTGTCATAAGGAACGAGCTTGGTGAAATATGTATTTTGCAATTCCCGCTGTGTTCTAATTCGAGTTTGACTAGGAACACATGCAGTGACTTTAAACATCCGCATTGACTGAGTTTCTCCTTGACTATTGAATTTGAAAATTTCTGATTTCAAGTGGCTTAAGGGCAACAAACTACCACAGTTACCCTATTTTCCCATGTGTTTACGCAATTTTTTAATAACTGAACAATTTTGGTTAATTGCTCAAAGGCTGGAAGTCAAGCGTCAATACCAAACCTTTAACACTTATTGCCTCTCTCTGAAGCTTTGAATAAGCGATTAAAACGTCTTAGCACTCACGATCAACTTCCAGACCTCAATTTAAGGAGAGTTACCTTAAAGCTTTAGCTGCTACCTTGCTTGTGTAGACGAGCAATTAGCTTAAGCCAGAACAGATGTAGTCGAAATAAACACCCATTTCTTTACCAGCATCAGGACCAACTAAGCTAGCAGTGACTTCTTTCATTGCTTGAATAGCTTGTACTGTTGCTCCAATGGGAACACCCAACGAGTTGTAGGTTTCTTTGAGACCATTGAGTACGCGCTCATCTAGAATCGAAGGATCGCCAGCAAGCATTGCGTAGGTAGAGTAGCGCAGGTAATAGTCGAGGTCGCGGATGCAAGCAGCATAGCGACGAGTTGTGTACATGTTACCGCCTGGGCGAGTGATGTCCGAGTATAGCAGCGATTTTGCTACTGCTTCTTTAACAATTGCCGCCGCATTAGCGCTAATAGTTGTCGCAGCACGTACGCGGAGTTCACCGGTTTGGAAGTAGCCTTTTAGCTTTTCCATTGCCGAATTGTCGAGGTACTTACCTTGTACGTCTGAAGCATTAATTACTGCTGTAATTGCGTCTTGCATGGTTTTAATTCCTTATTTCCCACCGTGTTGCAATGATTAATTTAAAAGTAGGTTTTTCTGCCCTACTGCATAGCACCTACTAAGTAGTCAAAGTAAGAGCCAGCTTCAGAAGCATCTTCAGAAGACATCATAGAAGTAGCAACGTTCTTCATTGCGCGAACGCTTTCAGCAACAGCTTCGATCGGAGTACCGAGCGATTTGTACATTTCGCGGACTCCAACAACACCAATTTCTTCAATTGGGGTAACATCACCAGCAACAACACCATAGGTGATCAAGCGTAGGTAATAATCCATATCGCGCAAGCAAGTTGCGGTCATTTCCTGACCATAAGCGTTTCCACCAGGAGAAACGACATCAGGGCGCTTTTGGAATAACTGATCGCCGGCTTGCTTAACGATACGTTCGCGGTTGTCTGTTAGCGTTTGAGCAATGCGTAAACGACGCTCACCACTTGTAACAAAGCTCTTGATCCGATCTAGCTCACCAGGGCTAAGATAGCGAGCTTCGGCATCTGCATTCACGATCGACTTCGTGACGATACTCATTAACCGATTCCTCCAAAAACTAATGAAACCAGATTTGTTTTGTTTCTCGTACTTACGCTGGCAGTAAGTCGAGGCCGCTAGCTGACATCTTAAGAGTAAGTGCGGGATATCACAACTTACCCACTGCTAGTAGCAATTTACTCAACTTTTTGGATGCTACTACACGGAATTCCGTTACGTTTGTGTTCCAATTGGGGAGAGTTCCCAGTTTTTTCAAGGTGTTTTTTATAACATCTGCTGCTTTATACGTTCTGACGTGCTAGTGAGTTCACTGCTTTCGTCTAGACATCTACCAGTTACCTACGTAACTAGAAATACATCAGCTTGCAGACACAGTTACCTTCCGCAAATATTTTGCGGCATTTAGTTCATCTTCTGAGTCACCTGTTAACAGTTTTTAACATTACTTTTCAGTTTTCTTGCGGACAAAAGCCTCCAACCCGTCATTTTGTCTTGACTGGTCAGAGGGTAAGTCTAGTTATTGACTCAGAATGAACTTTGCTGAGACTTTAGAGGCGGTTTAAAACTGAAGGAGACAAATCCGACCAAGATTGCTTAACAAGGTCTGCTGCGGCCTTCACGCTACCCAGGTAGTTACCTGCGGGTAAAGATGGATAGCGGCGATAAGGGACGACATCTTCGCCAAAGTATTGAGCGTACTCAGGACTGTCTACCATCGCGTCAACGGCTGCTTTCAATCCACCATCAGCTAACAGCTTGTTATATTGGCGAATTTCTTGCTGTGTCGCGGGTGCCCGACCCAAGATATGACGAAATAAAAATTCAATTACCTTGGTATTTGGGTATGGTGTATAAAAGCGCCGTACATAGATGTCTGAACTTGCCAACGTGCGGACAAATTCGCGTACCGAGATTTCACCGTTTTTGAGTTTACTATCTAAATCAGAACGCCGTAGACCTGTAGGAACTTGACCGCTAAACAAGTCCATAACTTGAGCGTAGATTGCATCAACGACTAATGCTATTTCCGCAGCGCTTGCGCCTTGGGTAGCACGGTAAATACGCGCGGGTTTACGACGCGTCGTTCCTACACCAACTTCGACTGATTGTCCACGACCGTCGTTAAACGAACGACCAAGCTCGATAAATAGCGGACGAGTGCGATCCATTTGCCGAGCTTTCGCCGCGGTATCAGCGATCGCCTTCGCTGTTAATGGCATCTTCGCCGCATCCATTCTTGGTTTGACTGGCTCAAAGCTGGGGACAACCAAGTCATCGTTTTGTTTCGTTAGTTGATTGTAAAGCTTCTCTGTATTTGGGAAGTTTGCTGCTGGTAAGGTTGGGAAGCGGCGGTATGGCACAGTGTCTTCCCCAAACACTTGGAGATACTCCATGCTATTGACCATCGCGCTCACAAAGCCACGAAGACCTTGCGAAGCTAGAATTTGATTATAC
The DNA here is from genome assembly GCF_001904655.1 of Chroogloeocystis siderophila 5.2 s.c.1. Taxonomy (NCBI): domain Bacteria; kingdom Bacillati; phylum Cyanobacteriota; class Cyanophyceae; order Chroococcidiopsidales; family Chroococcidiopsidaceae; genus Chroogloeocystis; species Chroogloeocystis siderophila. The sequence goes on from NZ_MRCC01000006.1 coordinate 110,308, forward strand.
TTGCGGATTTCTACCTGGTCTTTCGGCGCACGACCTAGGAAGTGCTTCGTTCCTAGCTCAATCACTTTTGTGTTCGGGTATGGCGTATAAAACTCCTTAATGTAGAGCTTAGAATTACCTAACCCTTCAATAAACTCTTTAACCGTAATCTCAGCGTTACCGAGGCGACTTTCTAGTGATGTGAATTCGTTCTCAGCGATGTATGGTTCTATATCACGCTCAAAGATTTGACGGTAAGCAGCCCGAATAATGATTTGAACATCAGTTTTATCCGTACTGCTTCCCAGTTTGAAAATCTTAGTTTGTTCGCGTTGGCGCGAAACACCTTGATTAACTCGGAATTGAATATTTGGTTCCGAGCGAGTTTCGGTGACTGCACCCAATTCGACAAAGCGCGGTGTTTCTTCTGTTTCGACTTTGGCACTAACAATATCTTCGGCGATACTGCTCACGCGTAGCGATCGCAACGCGACACCCGCAGGCGTCAAATAACGCTCGTAAGGAACTGTATCTTCACCAAACGTTTCGCTATACTCTGGACTGTCCAGAATGGCATCAATCAGGGCATAGAAACCTTTCTTGGAACAAATATCAAAGTATTTATTTGTTTCTTGTCTACCATAAGTAGGACGACCGAGTAAACGCCGATGAATGTACTCAATCGCTTTGGTTACATACAAACGAGTCCAGTACAAACTGCGGAACAAATCCGATTTAGCTAGCTGGCGAATAAATTCGCGGACACTAATTTCACCGTTTTCTAGTTTAATTTCTGCGACCTTCAGCCGTTGTCCTTCGTAGACATCGCGACCAAACACCTGAAGATACGCAGCACGAATGACTGCTTGTGTCGAGCTTTCCGAGAATTTAACACTCGAACTTGTAGGTGCTCTTCTGCTACCAACACCTGGTAACTGATCGAGACGAAAGACCTTTGGTCCAAGGCTTCCAGGAAACTCACCGCGTGCTTTCGGATTGCTATTCTGGTTATTGATTGCGGGTCCTTGGTGAATCAAGATCCGCTTAGTATCCTTACCAAAAGGAGCCGGTCGCGTGCTAGGGTTGCGAGTTTCTTTTGGAAAAATTGCACCGAACTGAATTTCCAACGGATCGTTACCTGAGCCATAGGGATGTTGGTCGGGTAACGGTTGATTGTAATCAGCAAACAGCGTGATGAACTGTGGTACCTTGCGGAACGGCGCACTGTAGTTTAAGAGGTCTTGCTGTGCTCCCCAGTTGCGACATTCTTGCGCTTCTTGACCGAGACCACGAATATATGGAACGGTTTCTTCACCGAAGTAGTCCGAATATTCTTTCGAGTCTACTAAAGCATCAACTAACGCTGGTAAGCCGCCTTGCGAAATAATCGAGAAGTATTCTTGCAGTTCTTCGCGACTTGATGGACCGCGACCTAAGAAGTGACGAAAAGCTAATTCAACAACTCGGCTATTGATAAACGGCTCGTAGAACTGTTTGCGATAGAGTGGTGATTTACCCAAGCGGCGAATAAACTCTTTCATTGAGATGTCGCCGTTTTTAACTTGAGACTCTAGATAGGAAATTGACTGGCTGTAAGCACGGGTAATATCGCGTTCAAAAACTTGCCTGTAAGCTGCTTTCACAACTTCTTGCTTCTCAGTTGCAGAAAGACCAGGCTTCATGACAAATTTTTGCCGTCTTTCTGCTGCATTGAAGTAAATTTGTGGTAGTTGTAAGCCTTGCTTATCCGGCGAATCAGTTTGACGTAGCTTATTTGATGGTGTTGGAGCTTTGAACTCTGTAATCAAGACATCCATGTACTGCGACACAATGTCTGTTGCTTCTTCGTCTCTACGGAAGTAAGAAACTGCAGCTTGCCGCATTTCTTGCAAAGCAACAATTGTCGCTTCTCCAGAACACGCATTTTCAATAATCTCGCGTAATCCACGTGTATTAACCGCGATAATATTCGGATCGCCAGCAACGATCGCATAAGTCACATAGCGCAAAAACCACGACAAGTCGCGTAGTGATTTCTGCATGTTGGTCGGACCATATCGCGCTACGTTAATCGGACGAAATCCTGGTGGAATTGCGCCACCGCCTCCAGGTGATGCACTAAAGAGCGATCGCAGTCCTTCTAAAAATCCACCACGACTTTCTACATACGTGATGTTTCCTAATCGAGAAGCATCTTGTACCGCTTCTTTGGCACCAGCCATCGCCATTTCTGGCTCGCGTGGTTTTTCGAGATACGCCATTGGCGAACCTCCCACAAAGATGCGGTTAGCAGCGCGAGACACAATTAATGCTGAATTTTGGGTCAGAGTCTCGGCAATTTGTAATCGTTTTGTACCAGAGGCAAAATAACTTGCTAATTCGTTTAGTTCGCCGCGTTCCAAAAAGCGGTCTTGTTGTTCCGCTTGGGAAATTGTGGCGACGGCTAGTGTTTGATATAGTTGCGGGCGTGCAACCGAGCTTCCACCACTTGCTTTAACACTCATTATTATTCCTAAAACTCCCTTGAGATCACAACAGCGATCAATCTGACCAGAGTACTAGTTTCTGTTGCTTACTATTTTCCCACTAGAATCTCCCACCCAAAATATTTTTGGTCAAGAAAGTCAAGTGAGTGTGGTACTACTTTCCCACAAAACTTCATGATGTTCGTTTTTGATTGCCGCACCAAGAACGAAGCTGAAACTTGGACTACTTCTCCTTGCTCTACAACTTTCAACTAGAGTCAGTCGTATGTCGTATAGAGAGAAGGTTTTGACAGTCAACTATTTACTTAACAAACTTTGCTGTTTATCAGTCTCACATCTGTTTAGACAGTGTGAGAGTTGACTATGGCTTTTTCGTATACGTAACTTTATGGAGGTTACGTAGGAGATCATAGTGGATATAGGCAGAGCGCCTGAGAAAAAAGATAAGTTTTGTTACTTTTAAAATATGGATCGAGACATCAGTTCTGCCGTGCAGCGGCTATATGACACGTATCCCTTTCCTCCAGAACCGCTTTTGGATAGCCCACCTCCTGGGTATAACTGGCGCTGGAATTGGATTGCTGCTTACAATTTTTGTACGGGTCAAAAACCTAACAAGCAAGATATCCGTATTCTGGATGCAGGATGTGGCACAGGAGTAGGCACCGAGTATCTGGTACATCTCAACCCAAAAGCTTCAGTCGTTGGGATTGATTTAAGTGCAGGCGCATTAGCAGTCGCGCGTGATCGCTGCGCCCGATCTGGTGCTGAGCGCGTCGAATTTCATCATCTCAGTTTATATGATGTCGCCCAGCTACCAGGAGAATTTGATCTAATCAACTGCGTAGGCGTATTACACCATCTAGAAGACCCGATTAGAGGCATTCAAGCTTTAGCCGCTAAACTTGCCCCTGGCGGTCTCATGCACATCTTTGTTTATGGAGAATTAGGGCGCTGGGAAATTCAATTGATGCAAAAAGCAATCGCACTTCTCCAACAACAAGGCGATTATCAAGATGGCGTCCAAATCGGGCGCAAAATTTTTGCAGCTTTACCAGACAATAACCGCATCGTCAAACGCGAAAAAGAACGCTGGTCGCTAGAAAATCAGCGCGACGCGAACTTTGCGGATATGTACGTTCATCCCCAAGAAATTGACTACAACATCGAGACGCTTTTTGAACTGATTGATGCTTCAGGTTTAGAGTTTTTGGGCTTCTCGAATCCGAGTTATTGGCAACTAGAGCGACTTTTAGGAAAAGACCCAACGCTGATGCAACGCGCGCAAGATTTGAATGATCGCGCTGTGTATCGATTGATTGAATTATTAGACCCCGAAGGCGCAACACATTACGAATTCTTCCTCGGTCGCTCCCCTGTACCTAAAGCTGACTGGTCAAGCGATGAAGCACTACTCGGTGCAATTCCCGAACGTCACCCGTGTATCGAGGGATGGGCAAGTCGTTGCTTGTTTAACTACGACTACCAAATCGTGAACTTATCCGAGGCAGAATTTGAATTTCTCCAAGCTTGTGATGCGAACATCCAACAAAAAACCATAGGCGAGATTTTGTCTCAAGTAGAGTTAGAGTTAGCCAGAGTGCGATTGCTCCTCACATCTGGACTAATTATCCTAAATCCGATTTAATTGTTTTTTAAGTATTGTTACCGCAACGTGTTATGATTTCAACTGGCTCATTAGAGTCAAGTTAATCAACCGTAATGGTTTGCGTTTCCCGTGAACTTGGCAAACAACTCCTCAGAACCCGCACCTTCCCAAGGAGAGAACCCTACTGGTTTTGCTTCGTCAAAACCAAGTGACTCGATGCAAGAGTTCTATCACCTCTCTCAAGAGTTACTGTTTTGGACCATGGCATTGACAGCGATTATCTTTGTCTTTGTCTGGATATTTTATTCCCTCAATATTTCCTTAAACTATCTCATCGGGGCATGTACAGGTGTGGTTTACTTGAGGATGTTAGCAAGAGATGTAGAGCGGCTAGGGGGAGAAAAAAAGCAGCTGAGTAAAACTCGGTTAGCTTTACTAATTGGGTTAATTCTACTAGCAAGCCGGTGGAATCAACTGCAAATTTTGCCTATATTTCTAGGTTTTCTCACCTATAAAGCTTCGCTGATCATCTACGTACTACGGACGACATTTGTCTCTGGCTCTCACAAAGTCGGGCAATCCTAGAAGAGTCTTATTCTCAAAGCTTGGGGAATCCAGTTGAAGGGAAAATGCTGAATATTTTGCACGTCGTCAACTTCGCTCACCTCGCCGAATTAGAAGTAGGTAAACACCTCTACTGGCAAATTGGCAACCTCAAAGTGCACGGTCAGGTCTTTTTGACCTCATGGTTTGTGATTGCTTTGTTAGTAATTGTGTCATTTGCCGCTACAAGAAATATCAACCGAATCCCCCGTGGGCTACAGAACTTCATGGAGTATGCCCTAGAATTCATTCGGGATTTGGCAAAAAATCAAATCGGGGAAAAAGAGTATCGCCCGTGGGTGCCTTTTGTGGGCACTTTATTCTTGTTCATATTTGTGTCAAATTGGTCAGGTGCGCTTGTTCCTTTCCGGCTTATTCAATTACCCGAAGGCGAACTTGCAGCCCCCACCAGTGACATCAATACCACAGTGGCACTAGCTCTGCTGACATCCTTAGCATATTTTTATGCGGGCTTCAGTAAAAAAGGCTTAGGATACTTTGGTAACTACGTGCAGCCTGTACCTTTTATGCTGCCGTTTAAAATTATCGAAGATTTTACTAAGCCCCTTTCCCTGAGCTTCCGATTATTCGGTAACATCCTCGCGGATGAATTAGTTGTGGGAGTGCTGGTTTTACTTGTACCCTTGTTTGTTCCCTTACCAGTAATGGCATTAGGTTTATTTACTAGTGCGATTCAGGCGTTGATCTTTGCTACACTTGCCGCAGCTTACATCGGAGAAGCGATAGAAGATCACGGACATGGTGAAGAACACGGGGAACACTCGTAAATGCAAGGACTAAGGAACGGAAATTAGGTGTTCCTAATTTCCAAACTCAGCAATTGAGAACAAGTCCAAACAATTTTGTAAATTCAGTTTTGTCAAGGTAAGGAAAATATCATGGATCCATTAATTTCTGCTGCTTCAGTTCTAGCCGCTGCTCTTGCTGTAGGGTTAGCTGCTATCGGTCCTGGAATTGGTCAAGGAAATGCAGCAGGTCAGGCTGTAGAAGGAATTGCCCGTCAGCCAGAAGCAGAAGGTAAAATTCGCGGTACGCTGCTGTTGAGCTTGGCATTCATGGAAGCGCTAACAATTTACGGTCTGGTTGTTGCCCTCGTATTATTATTCGCCAACCCATTCTCGTAATTGATCGTTTTTTAACGTGTAGAGGCGTTTTTAATAAGCGTCTCTACATTATTTCGATCATTAAAAATAACTCCTGCTCAACGAACTATAGCCCCTTAGAATGACATCAAAGGGGTACGAAACTATGACACATTCAATAATCTTACTCGCAGCAGAAACAGCAGGTAAAGAAGGCGGGCTATTTGATCTTGACGCTACCCTGCCTTTAATGGCTATCCAGTTTCTATTTTTGGTTTTGATTCTGAACGCGACTTTTTACAAGCCACTAAGCAAAGCAATTGATGAACGAGATGAGTATATCCGTAAAAATCAATTGGACGCGCGCGAGCGCTTGTCAAAAGCTGAGCAATTAGCTGCGCAGTACGAGCAAGAACTCGCAACAGCACGCCGACAGTCGCAACAAATTATCGCCGATGCTCAAGCAGAAGCTGAGAAAGTTGCCGCCGAAAAAATAGCAGCAGCACAACGAGAAGCACAAGCACAGAGAGAACAAGCGGCTCAAGAGATCGAACAGCAAAAACAAGAAGCCCTAGCATCGCTAGAGCAGCAAGTTGATTCTCTCAGTCAGCAAATCATGGAAAAACTGCTAGGAAAACAGCTTGTAGGTCAGCGCTAGTTGTAGGTCAGATAAAAATTTAGAGTAGAAGCTTGATGCCCCGATTGGGATAGGCAATTATTCACAAGACGAACTCAAGCAGCGCAGATGTGGACGGGTACAATGGAAACTTTTTTATTGTTGATGGCAGAAGCCAGCGCTGTGAATGCTGAATTGGCAGAAGGGAATCACGGTTTTGGGTTAAATTTCGACATTTTAGAAACAAACCTAATTAACCTTGTGATTATTATTGGTGTGTTGTTTTTCTTCGGGCGAAAAGTCGTCGGGAAAACATTAAGCGATCGCCGCGAACGCATCGAAGCCGCAATTGTCAGCGCGCAAAAACGTGCAACTGATGCTAAAGCAGCACTCGAAGAACAACAACAGAAGCTGGCTCAGGCGCAAGCGGAAGCCGAAAAAATCCGCAATAATGCCCAAGAAAACGCCAAAGTCGCTAGGGAAAAAATCTTAGCAACAGCAGCAACTGACATTGAACGCATGAAGGAAACCGCAAGTCAAGACTTAAATGCGGAACGCGATCGGGCGATCGCGCAACTGCGTCAACGAGTAGTCTCAATGGCATTGGAAAAGGTCGAATCCCAGCTACAAACTGGTGTAGACAACGAAACGCAGCAAAAATTAATTGACCGCAGTATCGCGCTGTTGGGAGGTCCTTCATGAAAGGCGGTGCCGCAACCCAAATTGTCGAGCCATATGCTCAGGCTTTAATGTCCGTTGCCCGTAATCATAATCTTACTGAGCGATTCGGCGAGGATATACGCGCTTTACTCAACATTTTAGAGAATTCTGAGCAACTGCGTGATTTCTTGGCAAATCCATTTGTTAGCGTTGAGGACAAAAAAGCCGTATTACAGCGTGTAGTTGGTGAAGGAATCAACCCGTATCTACGGAATTTCCTCATGCTACTGGTAGACCGGAGAAGAATTCTTTTACTAGAAGAGATTTGCAAGCAGTTCTTAGCGATTCTCCGTCAGTTAAATCAAACAGTTTTAGCCGAAGTTGTTTCCGCAGTAGATTTGACAGAGGAACAGCAACAAGCTGTCCGCGAGAAAGTCATCGCTATGACAAATGCGCGAGAAGTCGAACTAGACACTAAAATCGACCCTGATTTAATTGGTGGTGTCATCATTAAAGTAGGCTCTCAAGTATTTGATGCGAGTATCCGTGGTCAACTACGCCGCCTTTCGCTACGTCTTAGCGGTAGTGCCTAAGGAATTAGTGTGTGAGTAGCTTGAAAATCGTAATGACAGCGTGCTAAATCCTAACTCTGAACTAACAACTCAAAACTTCTCATTCCTCAACACCTAACACCTAAAATGATCAGCATTAGACCTGACGAAATTAGCAGCATTATTCAACAGCAAATTGAGCAATACGACCAAGAAGTCAAAGTTGCTAACGTTGGTACCGTACTGCAAGTAGGAGACGGTATTGCCAGAATCTATGGCTTGGAAAAAGCTATGGCGGGAGAACTTTTAGAATTTGAAGACGGTACCGTTGGCGTAGCGCTGAACCTCGAAGAAGACAACGTAGGTGCAGTGCTGATTGGCGAAGGTCGCGAAATTCAAGAAGGTAGTTCCGTAACCGCAACCGGAAAAATCGCTCAAGTACCAGTAGGCGAAGCGATGATTGGGCGCGTTATTGATGCTTTAGGTCGCCCCATTGACGGAAAAGGAGATATTCAAACCTCTGAAAGTCGCTTGATTGAATCTCCTGCACCTGGAATCGTTGCTCGTCGTTCGGTCTACGAACCATTGCAAACAGGAATTACCGCGATCGATGCGATGATTCCAATTGGTCGCGGTCAGCGCGAACTGATCATCGGCGATCGCCAAACCGGAAAAACCGCGATCGCTATAGATACAATTCTTAACCAAAAAGGCGGCGACGTTATCTGTGTCTATGTTGCGATCGGTCAAAAAGCCTCGACAGTAGCAAACGTGGTTAACGTGCTACAAGAAAGAGGTGCGCTCGATTACACCATCGTTGTTGCGGCGAATGCTAATGACCCCGCGCCCTTACAGTGGTTAGCGCCCTATGCCGGTGCCAGCATGGCAGAGTACTTTATGTACAAAGGCAGGGCAACACTAGTAATCTACGACGACCTTTCCAAGCAAGCTCAAGCTTATCGTCAAATGTCCTTGCTACTGCGCCGCCCACCAGGTCGGGAAGCTTATCCAGGTGATGTATTCTACCTCCACTCACGCTTACTTGAAAGAGCCGCGAAACTCAGTGACGAACTTGGCGGCGGTAGTATGACTGCACTACCAATTATTGAAACGCAAGCTGGTGACGTATCCGCATACATTCCAACAAACGTTATTTCGATCACAGACGGACAAATCTTCCTATCTGCTGACTTGTTTAACTCTGGTATTCGTCCAGCGATTAACCCTGGAATCTCAGTATCGCGCGTAGGCTCTGCTGCTCAAACTAAAGCAATGAAGAAAGTTGCAGGTAAGCTGAAGCTTGAACTTGCGCAGTTTGACGACCTGCAAGCTTTTGCCCAATTTGCCTCTGACTTAGATAAGGCAACACAAGACCAACTAGCTCGTGGTGAACGCTTGCGCGAACTGTTGAAACAGCCGCAATACTCGCCACTCGCCGTGTACGAGCAAGTTGCCCTACTGTATGCCGGAATCAACGGCTATCTCGATGATATTGCAGCAGACAAGGTTACTAGCTTCACCAAAGGTCTGCGCGAATACATAAAAACAAGTAAACCGCAGTTTGGCGATATCGTCCAGAAAGAGAAGCAATTGACCGATGATGCAGAAAAACTGCTTAAAGAAGCACTAACAGAGTATAAACAAACATTCTTGGCAGCTGCCTAATTTGTAGGGGGTCAGGGATCAGAGGTCAGACGTCAGTTCCTAATCTATTCTTGAATGTAAGGAAATAGTTGAAGTCCAAAGCGTTATCGCGCGTGTTTTTGCTAAACTCTTATGCTTGACAACTGAATTCCTAGCCCCTACCACCGACAACTGAGAATTGAAAAAACTATGGCTAACTTAAAAGCAATTCGCGATCGCATCCAGTCGGTCAAGAATACTCAAAAAATTACAGAAGCTATGCGTCTCGTGGCGGCGGCGCGGGTACGTCGCGCTCAAGAACAAGTAATAGCAACTCGTCCGTTTGCAGACCGCTTAGCGCAAGTACTTTATAACCTACAAGATCGATTGCGCTTTGAAGACGTCGATTTACCACTATTAAAAAAACGCGAAGTTCAATCGGTAGGACTATTAGTGATCTCAGGCGATCGCGGCTTGTGTGGTTCTTACAATACAAACGTCATCCGCCGTGCAGAAAATCGTGCCAAAGAGCTTAAAGCCGAAGGTTTGGACTATAAATACGTTTTAGTAGGACGCAAAGCGATTCAATATTTTCAACGCCGCGACCAACCAATCGACGCAACCTACACAGGCTTGGAACAAATCCCCACCGCAGCAGAGGCTTCGAGCATTGCTGACGAACTCCTTTCCCTTTTCTTATCGGAAACCGTAGACCGTATTGAGCTAGTCTATACTAAGTTTGTTTCCTTAGTAAGTTCGAGACCAGTCGTACAAACATTACTACCGCTTGATGCTCAAGGCTTAGAAACCGCAGATGACGAAATTTTCCGTTTAACGACGCGTGGTGGCGAATTTGAGGTAGAACGCCAAAAAGTTAGCACAACTGTTCGTAGCTTCCCGCGCGATATGCTCTTTGAGCAAGATCCTGTCCAAATTCTAGATGCTCTTTTGCCTTTATATCTCAACAACCAACTGTTGCGTGCGCTGCAAGAATCAGCAGCTAGTGAACTCGCAGCCAGAATGACTGCAATGAACAACGCCAGCGACAACGCTAGCGAATTAATTGATAATCTCACGCTGTCATACAACAAAGCACGGCAAGCTGCGATTACTCAAGAAATTCTTGAAGTTGTTGGCGGTGCACAAGCACTTGGTTAGAAAAAAAACTCTCTAGACTGCTTCTTTGACCCCGACCTCTGTTGTAACTTGTCAATTCCCATCTAGCTGATTATAATAAGAATATAACTGCATGGGGCTGTAATGGTTTCGACGTGGTGGCGAACGCTGCTCTGTGATACAGGTCGAGAGCGAGTCTTCTCTCGTTAATACCGGACTCAAAAAAAAGTAACTGCGAACAACATCGTTCCTTTTGCTCGTAAGCAAGCTCCAGTAGCTGCATAACAATCTCTCAAAGATTCGAGCGTCTGTAGTTTGACTCCGTTAAGGACTATAGACCAACCCCCAACGGATGCTCTAGCGAAGTTTCTCTGGTTATTCGCTAGCTAAGGCTTAACCAGTGCATCCTACCACTCGGGATAATGAGTGGTTCCTGCCTTGAGGACTAGAAAGGCTAAACCTGTGAATGATCGGAGGGCTAATACCCATTACGGACGGCAGTTCGATCCTGCCCAGCTCCATTAATAACAATTTTGAAGTCTGCCTTCTTTATAGAGCAGGCTTTTTTTATTAAGTTTAATATTAACGCTTTAATGGCAATTAGTAGTAAAAGACACTGTATTTAAGACTTGATTGCTTTACTAATTGTATAGAACGTTTTACTTAGTATTGGGATAAAAGTTACCAAATCTGAAGAAAAAGCTGAAACGTAAACCCAAAGCTGTGAACTTCAATCATCTCTTTTCATAGTGTGTGCAACTTTAATTTAATTAGGAGGTCTACAGACACCTCCTCAATCCCTAAATCCCTAGATGTGTATACACGGTAGTTCATCTCTTTAGAGGTGCGAGCAATTTTATTTAAGCCATAGCTAAGAAATGGGTTTACTTGTATAGCCATTTTGACAAAGTAACTTGGCAAAAGCTGATTCACACAAGCTAAATAAATATGATGGAAGTCAAACCTCTAATCTCGCCACAAGAACTAGCAAATCTTTTAGAGCAACAATCTGTTGTTGTTATAGATACTCGCGCACCTGAAGAGTATGCTATTTCGCACATTCCGCAAGCGGTAAATCTACGTGAAATTTTTACTTACTTAGCAACTTCCACTCCGGAGGGATTAGCAAGTTTGCGATCGCAGTTTACCGAACTTTTAGGAGCAGCGGGAATCGCTGGCACAGAACATATCATTATCTACGAAGATGCGCTCAACACTGGCTACGGACAATCGTGTCGAGGATACTTTTTATTAAAATACTTCGGCTGCCCTCAAATCTCCGTATTACACGGTGGCTATCAAGCATGGCTAGCAGCAGGCTTACCAACTACGACAGAAATACCCACAACTGAAAACAAAGCTTTCACTCTCAATGTCGATTCCTCAATTATGGTCACGACAGCAGAAATGCTGCAAGCATTAAATAATCCAGCAATTATCAAGCTTGATGTTAGAGATGCAGATGAATGGAGAGGAGAAAGTTCTTCACCGTATGGCGTAGACTTTTGTCCACGTAAAGGTAGAATCCCTGGTGCAGTGTGGATTGAATGGTATCGGATGATGGAACCTGATTCAAAAACTCCGATGTTCCGTCCTAGCAATGAGATTATGGAAATTTGTCAAGAAGTTGGTATTACTCCAGATTCAACAGTATACGTATACTGCTTTAAAGGATCGCGAGCATCAAACACACTGATCGCATTGAAAGAAGCCGGAATCAAAGACGTACGCAACTACTTTGCTTCTTGGAATGAGTGGTCGCGCGATCCATCATTACCTATTGAAACAGGAGATCCAAGCCAGACCAAGATGCCCGTACAAGTTTAATACCTGAAAAATGTGGGAAACAGTAGTGCGGCAAGAGCAAAGTTCAGAAAAATAATTTGAATTTTTTACTAGTACACAATAATCTACTTGATTAACCGTGGTTTATGCACAAAAGAAACTTTGTTAAGTAGCACAATTTACTGTTTTCTACAGTTTCTTCTGCTCCAATTAGATAGAATGTTCTATTTTAGATAGCAATGGCTGAAATGACGATGACGACACAAGTTAAATCTCCACTGCGCCCAGTTAGTAAGGAGGGTTTGGAGAAGCTAGCAACTAATGCTCAAGCCAATCCAGATGTAGTTAAGTCGCTAAAAGTTAAGACAGTGTGTGAAGGACAGTTTCGTAACCTAACTTATGTACGCGATCTACCTGCTCACGTTATCGATGAACCACCAAGTCTCTTAGGGCAAGATACAGCACCAAACCCCTCTGAAGCCGTATTAGCCTGCTTGGGTTCGTGTCTCTCGGTTGGTATCCACGCGAATGCCGTGATGCGTGGTATTACCCTCTCCAAACTCGAATTGGAACTCGAAGGCGATATTAATATTACAGGTGTATGGGGAATTGGGGACTTGTCTGAAAAGAGGTTGGGATTTACAGATATTCGCGTCAAAGTTGATTTAGAAGGTGATGCAACGCGTGAAGAACTAGAGGAACTCGTTGCGCACTCTAACTATTGGTCGCCTGTTGCTAATACACTACGGCTACCTGTAAACATGGAAGTTTCTCTCGTTTAGACTTTCGGTTTGCTTATCTATCTCAGTGATTCGGCTCAATCTTCAAGAGCAATCTAGCAATAGCAGTGCATAGATTGAGCCTGTGTTTTTGTATTTACTACGAAAGAGAACTCACGATGCATTCTGATAGTTATATCGTTGAAGATGTTTCCATTGAGCAGACGCTATTACGCGATCGCACAAATACGGACGTGATCGCGCAGGAACTACAAAAGCTCATTAGGTTAGAATTGCAGCCTAAAGTCAAAGACATCGATGAAAAAGGCGAATACCCTCGAACCTTTCTCCAAAAACTAGGTGAAATTGGTGGATTTAAGCAAACTGTTCCCATGCAGTTTGGCGGTACTGGATATCAAGGGCTAAAGTTTCCAGTACAGATGATTGAGGCAATTTCTCAAGAATGCTTGAACACAGGATTTATTACATGGTGTCAATTTGCTTGTACTTGGTACTTACAAAATAGTGAGAACGAATACTTACTAAATAACGTTTTACCCAAAGTTGCCAATGCAGAGATTTTAGCAGGCACAGGCTTATCGAATCCCATGAAGCATTTTGCTGGAATTGAGAAAATTGCCTTAGTAGCACAGCGACAAGCAGGCGGGTGTTTACTCAATGGTACTTTACCATGGGTGTCAAATATTGGTTCAGGACATTACTTTGCGATCGCGGCTCAACTAGCTGATTCAGACGACTACTTAATGGCGATCGCCAACGATGATTTACCTGGGTTAACTTTACGCTGCAATACTCATTTTATTGCCCTCGAAGGCAGCAATACTTACTCTTGTATTTTCAAAGATGTTTTCATACCTAATGAACTTATATTAGCAGCACCTTGTAGCGAGTATGTAGAGCGAATTAAAGCAGGTTTTGTTCTGACTCAAGTGGGCATGGGTTTAGGATTAGTCGCGAGTTGTATCGAGTTGATGAAAGAAGCCAACAAACGACTAGAACATGTCAATTGCTTTCTCGACGACTGTGTAGAAGCTCTAGAGAATGAACTAGAAACTTTGCGTTTACACACATACATATTGGCAACAGAAATATCCAACCATCAACGTATTCGAGACAATAAGTTCTTCAAAGCAGTTGTTCAAGCGCGTGCTACAGCTTCAGAACTTGCCCTACGTGCTGCACAATCTGCAATGTTACATCTAGGAGCCAAAGCATATTTGGAAGGTAGTACTGTTTCTAGAAAACTGCGTGAAGCCTACTTTGTAGCAATTGTAACTCCAGCACTCAAGCATTTAAGAAAAATACTATCTCATATGAAGGATATTTCTATTGATTGAATACTCATAACTAGAATCATCACCTCTAAAGAGAAAAAACTCACTTTTCTTCTCTCTGTGTTTTCTGCATCTGAAGTGGTTCGTTAAAAAGTAATTTTCAAAAATTACGTAAAATGGCTGTACGAGAAAAATGGAAATTTCTTGTTTTCAAATAACAAGAAAGTTATGAATTCAAACTCATAAAAAAGAAAAATTTACTCAATTCAATATAAGACATATGGCAACTTTATTGGAAGCAAAAAGTGGAAAAATTTCTACTTTAGATAAATTGAGATGTTCTTGTGGTAGATTTCATGCCTCAGAAGATCATTGGAGATTCATTGAAGGAATGCCCCAAGATCCAGCAGATTTGGTTGCCGATTTAATTGCAATGGGGCAATATAAACCTGAGGCACTGAAGCTAGCTGAAAAATTTACTCATGCGGAATTGAGAAAAACTTTAGTTCTACAGATGCTTGCTAAAGCTGAACCAGAACAGCAGCGAATATGTAACGACTTAATCAGACAAGCAGGAGGATTAGAAGAAGCGTTTGCGGCAGCATTTGGACCTCATGCAACAGAGTTTTTTGATGATACTTTGCGGGCGAGTAGATTTCGACGAAGAGACTTTTTAATAAAAGTAGCAGCAACAGCCGCAATTGTGACCTTGGCTAGTTGTGCAGGAGGAAACAACACAAATACCACACAATCATCAGGAGAAGCTAGCACCCCTGGAAACCTTGAAAAAACCGATTTAACAATTGGCTTTATTCCAATTGCGTGTGCAACGCCCATTGTCATTTCAGAACCATTAGGCTTTTATCAAAAACACGGCTTAAATGTCACATTACGGAAAATGCCGAATTGGGCAGCAGTTCGAGAATCGGCGATCGCAGGTGAACTAGATGCCTACCATATGCTTTCGCCGATGCCAATTGCAGTGACTTTAGGTTTAGGTTCTACCACTTTCCCAATTCAACTTGCGAGTATCGAGAATATTAACGGACAATCAATCGCAGTTGCACTGAAGCATCGCGATCGCATTCAAGGTCCTGCGGACTTTAAGGGAATGACGATTGCTGTTCCTTTTCCTTATTCAATGCACAATCTGTTATTACGTTATTACTTAGCATCTGGAGGGTTGAATCCAGATACCGATGTTGCGATTCAAATTGTGCCACCGCCCGACTCTGTAGCGCAGATGTCCGCAGGACAGATTGACGCTTTCTTAATGCCTGACAATTTTGGTCAACGTGCGGTATTTGAAGGCATTGGTTTTATTCATATGTTGACAAAAGATTTATGGGATGGTCATCCTTGCTGTGCTTTTGCCGCTAGTCAACAGTGGATCGATGCACATCCTAACACCTTCCGTGCAGTCAATAAAGCAATTATTGATAGCGCCGCACACGCCAATGCCGCTGAAAATCGCACCGAGATTGCGAAGGTACTTTCAGAACGTCGGTACCTTAATCAGCCTGAACCTGTATTGCAAGCCGTCATGACAGGCAACTTTGAAGATGGATTAGGAAATACTCTCAACGTACCCGATCGCATTGGATTCGACCCATATCCTTGGAAAAGCTTTGCCAAATGGATTTCCTCGCAGTTGGTGCGATGGGATTTGATGCCAGCCGAGAAAGCAGACTATCCCCAGATTGCGGAACAGATTTACATGACCGACTTAGCAAGAGAACTCGCGATCGAATTAGGGCAAAATCCACCTGCTGAAGAAACAAGAGTCGAAAACCTCAAGTTTGACACCTTTGACCCAGCAAATCCGGCAGCTTATTTAGAACAACAAAGCCAAAAATTTAACGTTTGAGGAGCTATGGCTAATACACTATCGCAACGCCGTAAATCCGCACCCATCTGGCTTAATAATAACGTACGAGCATTTGTGCTATTTCTGATTTTACTACTGTTATTTCTGGGAGTTTGGGAACTCGGAGCACAGCTAAATATCTTCTCGCAACTCGTGCCATCGGCAAGTCAAACATTGCAAGCCTTTTGGGGCTGGGTTTCTGACCCATTTTTTGACTATGGTCCTAATGATAAAGGCATTGGCTGGCACGTACTTTCAAGTTTAAGAAGAGTCGTTACAGGCTTTTTGATTGGTTCGGCGATCGCAATTCCTCTAGGTATCTTAATCGGACTATCTGACGTCGTTTCTAAAGCTATTGACCCTTATATTCAAGTTCTCAAACCCGTCTCACCGCTTGCATGGCTGCCGCTAGGACTTGGTTTACTCAAAGATTCAGAAAACACCGCCTTATTTGTTATCGCGATTACGAGCCTTTGGCCTACACTTATCAATACTAAATTTGGCGTGAGTAACGTCGATCCTGCCGTACTTAATGTTGCACGTACCTTAGGGGCTTCGCGCTGGCGCGCAATTTGGAAGGTTATTCTTCCTGCTGCTGCGCCTAGTATTGTTGCTGGACTGCGCATCAGTATTGGTATTGCTTGGTTAGTCATTGTTGCAGCAGAAATCCTAGTTGGTGGAACCGGAGTCGGCTACTTTATTTGGAACGAGTGGAACAACCTAGAAATTACAAGTATCCTCACCGCAATTATTGTGATTGGATTCGTTGGGTTACTGCTAGACCGCATATTTGGATTGCTGCAAACCTGGGTTTCGTTTGGACAGCAAAGATAGCAACATAGTGCAACAAACCGAGGAGTAAGCTGGGTCGTTGGTAACTTTCAGTAAGTCTTGACACTATTATGATTTCTTCACACATTGATCCTGTTAATACAATTAGCGCTGCTTCTGCCCAACTTGCTTTGAACCATGTTTTCAAAGTTTATCCAGGGCGGCAAAGTTGGCAAGATAAATTACTACGACGTACTTCCTCAGATTTTGTAGCGCTAGCAGATATTAACCTAGAAGTCGAAGCAAATACCTTTGTCTCAATTATTGGTCCATCCGGTTGTGGTAAATCAACTTTACTCAATATTATTGCGGGACTCACCCCACCAACACGCGGTTCAGTCAAGCTCAACCACGTCGAAATTCACAAACCAGGTCCTGACCGCGGCGTGGTATTTCAAAACTATGCCTTGATGCCGTGGATGACAGTTATCGAGAATATTCGCTTTGCGATTGAGACAGTGTATCCCCAGATGCCGCTTGCCCAACAGAAAAACATTGCTCGCGATTACATCGACTTAGTAGGGCTACACGGCGCGGAACGTAAGCATCCTCACGAACTCTCAGGTGGGATGAAACAAAGAGTAGGCATTGCCCGTGCACTAGCAATCAACCCCAAAATTTTGCTGATGGACGAACCATTTGGGGCTTTGGATGCGCTGACGCGTGGTTTTTTGCAAGACGAAGTGGCGCGGATTTGGGAACAACAACGGCAAACTGTTATCCTCATCACTCATAGTATTGAAGAAGCGCTGTTACTCTCGGACAAGATTGTCATGATGACACGAGGTCCTGCGGCTCGAATCGCTGAGGTGTTAGATATTCCTTTTCCCCGACCGCGTAAGCGCGAGTGTTTAGACCAGTACCCAGCGTATCATGAGTTAAAAGCTGAATTAGAAATGCATTTATCGAGGGAAACGCGGGCTGTAGAAGAAGCACGAATCAAAGTTAACGCTTAGTAAGAATTGAAAGGAGTAGGTGATGTCAATCGAGATTCCTGAAATTACAAAGAAACTGCTAGCTGCCAAGCAAGCAAAAAAATTAAGCTTTGCCGATCTCGAAAAAGCTGTCGGACGTGACGAAGTATGGATTGCTACAGTCATTTATCGTCAAGCAAGTGCCTCAGAAGATGAAGCCAGTAAAATTCTTCATGCATTGAATCTTAGTCAAGATTTAGTTTCTGAATTGACTGCTTATCCTGCCAAAGGATTAGGTCCTGTCGTACCAACAGATCCTCTTATCTATCGCTTCTACGAAATCATGCAAGTTTACGGCATGCCAATTAAGGAAGTCATTCATGAAAAGTTTGGCGATGGCATTATGAGCGCAATTGATTTCACGCTAGAGGTGGAAAAAGAAGAAGACCCGAAAGGCGATCGCGTCAAAGTAATCATGAATGGTAAGTTTCTACCTTACAAGAAGTGGTAAGGTAATTTGCTGTAACACAAGTAACAGAAATAAAATAAAAACTGTTGGGTAGCAGCAACTTACATTTATGGTCAATCTCAAGCGCACTCGTGAGGATATCTTGTCCTCGGTTGGAGAACTGATTCATCGTCAAGGCGTTCAATCAACAGGGCTAAAGGAACTGTTTGCGGCTAGCCAGGTGTCTTCTGGTAGTTTTTACAACTATTTTGAGTCAAAAGACGAACTGGCGCACGCAATTATTGACTTTAAATGGAGCGAACTTAAAGCTGCTATCCTGATACCCGCAAGAAATGCATCTGGAGATCCAATTGCCAATCTCTTTTGGATGATTGATCGCTTAGAGGAAAAACATCTTTCTGACCCTAACTGCGCGGGATGTCTGTTAGGTAATTTGATTGTCGATTTAGTTGAACATGATACTTCGTTTCAAGAGCATTTAGTTCAAGTTTTTGACGAGTGGCAAAGTACGATCGCTCAATTACTGCAAGCCGGTCAATCTCAACTGCAAGCGCACGTCACTCCTGAAGAACTAGCCGAACAACTGCTGACAATGATTGAGGGGGTGTTGTTGATGGAACGTTTATATAAGCAACCTGCGCGATTGCAGCGCGGTTTTAATATGATTCGGGCACTTTTGAAAGCATCACTCGCTCAGGCGCACCGTTTCACTGCATAATTGTTAATATAGCAATCTTAATCAATTGTAAAAAACGGCTATAAAAAATAGCTAAGAAAATCATTAAGAACTTCTAGCATAAAGAAAGTCACAAACGAGGTTTGGATCTTTCTAGATTCTCATAATTGAATTGGGATTGCTATAGATATTTTTTCAGCTAATACTACAAGTTTAATGATGTAGTTGAGTTAGTTTGTGAGATTCAAATTCATTCAGCAATATTCCAAAATGCTAATGCCATAAATACTATTCCATCACAACCGCAAAATTACAGATTCAGACTCAAGATGACTTGAATATTCAGTATTCTTCACCAGGGAAAATAATTGGGTTTTATGGCAGAGTTGACGTAGTAGTAAGTTGTCTCTAAGTTTTTATTCTGAACAAAAACTGCCTATTGTCATAAATATCCAAATATTATGAGTTTAAAACATAGCATCATAAATTTCCCATTGTTGCAATACTTGAACCAACCTTTGTTTGATCGTAAAGCAGAATTTATATTAGCTCCACGACGGTTTCAATATATATACAGAGTACAAATTCTTGAAAACTGCTGGAAACAAGAATGCTACTCACAAGATCGCTTTAAGTAGAGAACTCACCTCTATTAAAGTGTTTCCGCTTAAGTAATAGTATTTGTAGATTTAAACTAACACATTAGACACTCAATGCATTAATCTTTAACTAATCATTAATTTAGTCTCAAGCTAGTCAAAGATTCCTTAAACTCATCTTAACCTGGTCTGCAATGATGACACTATAAAGATTCATAGTAAAGACAATGCGTTGTCATGATGATTGGCAACGCGAGCATCAGGATGAGGAATTGCTAATAATGACTAAGGTTAAGAAAGATGTCGAGCAGCAGAAGCCACTAGGAAGATATCTAATTGAAGCTGGTTTTATTAGTTCTGAGCAACTAAAAGCAGCACTTGCGGCTCAACGGTCAGGAAAAAAACGTCTAGGGGAAATTTTAGTTAAAAAGGGTTGGATTAGACATCAAACGCTTGATTACTTAATCGAAAAAGTTGTTTTACCCGAGCGTAGTTCGCAAAAAAATCTGCGCCTAGTTCAAAAAGATTATCAACATCATTTGGAATCTGTAAATACCAATCAACTGGTAAACATACCACGTCAAAAATTAGAAATTCCTGTTTCTCCTTACAAAACTACTCGGTTACTATTTTATATAGCAGTTGCCCTGCTAGGTGCTCACTTAGTGGGGCAATTTACTGAACACTTTTTACCTAATTACTTTTTCAGAAATTTTATTGCAGAACAGCTTAACTTAGATCGAGAGCTTAATATTCCAACGCTTTACGCAATGGGTTTGTTACTCATAAGTTCAATATTACTTGCAATTGTTGCTTACGCAAAGCACGTAAGAGGCGATCGCCAAGTGCGTCACTGGGTTGCACTATCGATTATTTTTCTTTGTCTTGCTATAGATGAGATTACAAGTCTTCATGAGCGCATGACTGATCCTTTACGTTCCATGCTCAATACTAATGGTTGGCTGCATTATGCTTGGATAATTCCTGGTATTGTATTTGTTTTAGTGTGTTTACTGGTATTTGCAAAGTTTCTTAAAAATCTCCCAAGCAAGACTCGTCAACTTATTCTGTTAGCTGGTGTAATTTTTGTAAGTGGTGCAATTGGTATCGAAGCGATTGGTGGATACTATGCACAAGTTTACGGCGAACAAAACATGGGTTATGCGTTGATAGCAGGTATTGAAGAATTTTTCGAGATGCTAGGTGTCATTATTTTTATCTATGCACTTCTATCACATATAGATGATGCAATGAAAGGCTTAAGTGTGCGGTTTGAAATTGTTGCGCACCGCCCACCAAACACAGTTCATTCATCCTAGAGTCTAAATCAAAACAAGATTATCACGATGAATGACAGTTTCTGCACCTTCGTAGCCCAAAATTACCGAGATTTCTTTAGAATGTCGCCCACGGATACGCTTGAGTTCGTTGCTACTATAGTTGACAATTCCTCTAGCGATTTCATTGCCATGCTGATCACATAACTGCACCGCTTCCTGGCTGTCAAATTCTCCCTCAACTGTGCTAATTCCTGCGGCTAATAAAGACTTACCACCTTGACTAATTGCGGTAATCGCACCAGAATCGAGGTAAAGCTTGCCAGCAGGAATTAAACCATAAGCAATCCAGCGCTTTCTTGCATTTGTGGGCTGCGGTTGTGGTTCAAACTGCGTTCCTAGTGGTTCGCCTTGCAAGATGCGAGTAATATTGTAGGGAGAGCGTCCTTCAGTAATTGCCGTACGAACACCCGCTGCTGTGGCAATTCTTGCGGCAGTGACTTTCGTAACCATACCACCAGTTCCCCATTGCGAACCGCGATCGCCGACTTGTAAATGAGTTAACTGTGCGATATTCTCAACAAGCGTTATCGGTTTAGCATCAGGCACAAAACGCGGATCGGCAGAATATAAGCGGTCTACATCTGTCAGTAAAAATAACCAATCGGCTTCAATTAAGCTTGCGACTAAAGCAGACAGTGTATCGTTGTCACCAAACTTTAATTCTTCTACTGCAACCGTGTCGTTTTCGTTGACTACCGGAATAACGCCTAGACCGAGTAGCTCTTGAAACGTGTTATAAGCATTGAGGTAGCGGCTGCGTTCCATCAAGTCACTACGAGTTAACAAAACTTGCGCGATTGGTTGTTGTAGCGTTGTGAATAAATCATCATACACGCGCATCAACCGTCCTTGACCGACTGCGGCGACGGCTTGTTTAAGCGCGATCGCTTTTGGGCGTTCGACTAAACCTAATCGCGCACAACCTACTCCTACAGCCCCAGAAGACACTAATACGACTTTGTGACCTTGGCGTCGCAGTTGGGTTAAAACTTCTGCCAACATCGCAATAGTAGAAAGTGCTAATTGACCAGTTTCAGGTTGTGTCAGACTTGAGGTACCAATTTTGACGACAAGGGTTTGAGGCATTGACTGCAAAGGAGTTAAACAAATGGATGCGAAGCACGATTGTTCCAAATCTCAATTGTAAAGTGCCAGCTTCACGCTTGGTAAAAACGAAGGCTCTATTAAGTGATGAGGAAACAGGCAGATAGCAGAGAAAGTTAATTTTATTAAGAGATATCAAATTTAGCAGATGAGCGCCAAAGATATTTATCGTTTAGGTTGTTTATCAATGATTTTAGGGTCTTCAAACCATGAGGGTAGCGCAAGGAATTATTTTCTAGAACCTAAAAGCCTTCTTTCTGCCTTTTGACCCTTACCTCCTGCTTTCTTGATCTATAATGCCAGCAAGTTTTCTCAAGATTTCGGCTTTTTAAGCTATTCTAATTGTCTAATTTTTGTTTTTTTGCTGGCAGTGATATTCCCATAACCTGCGATAATACGACTTCAAAGTTGCGGATGGGATAAGAACGAACCGCTTCGCCAGGAGTCACAAATGGTTCTACCAAAATCGTAAACATCCCCAAACGATTTCCTGCCAATACGTCGGTAAACAGGCGATCGCCTACCATCGCGACTTGTTCAACGGGTAGCTCCATTGCCGCCAGCGCCTGCCTTAATTTGCGGCGAGAAGGCTTAACTGCGCCACAAATGTAAGGTAAGTTCAAGGAACGAGCAATACTACCAATACGTGTATCACTGAGGTTATTACTCACCAACCACATTTCCGCGACTGTTCGGGTATGGGCTACCCACTGCTGCAACTCTGGCGATGCTTCAGCAGCTTTGATCGGTACAAGCGTTTCATCTACGTCTAACACTAGCCCTTTGATTTGATACTGCCGCAGAACATTCGGTGTTAGCTGGAGAATAGAACCTTCGAGAATGAGATCTGGCTGCAATAGTTCGTTCCAATCCATGTTCTGCTCAAAGTGACGTTAGAGGAATCAAGTATACTTTCTCGATAAAATAATCAGCCACAGTAAGTAAAGTATCTTTTTTAGCTAGATCCACTCCTGGTGTGCTGTAATCTTTAACTTAGCTTATTGTCTTTTTAACTGTTGTTGTCTGCGAATTGTGGCTTGTGCTGCCTCGTGTTCGGATAACGTCCGACTAAAGACGTGCGTACCATCGTACCGAGCAACAAAGTAAAGATAAGGAGTATCTTCAGGGTCGAGTGTTGCTTGAAGACTTGCAAGTCCAGGGCTAGCGATTGGTGTTGGTGGTAATCCAGGATTAATGTATGTATTGTAAGGAGAAGGTGTATTAACCTGAGCGAGCGTCAAGGGCTGATCGGCAGTTTGACGAATACCCAAGCCATACTCCACAGTAGGATCAGCGCCTAAAGGTAATCCTTCCTCTAACCGACGTACAAATACTCCGGCGATTGTTTGGCGTTCGTTTGCTACGACGGCTTCTTTTTCGACAATACTTGCAAGCGTTACCCATTCACGAAGGTCAAGTTGTGTTTGATTGCGTTGTTGTTCGTACAAAGGTAGTGCTAATTGTTCAAAGCGCCGCAACATTTGATTAACCACAGCTTGCGCTGTAATTTGGTCGCCGTTTAACTTATAGGTATCTGGATACAAAAAGCCTTCGAGGTGGGGTAAATCCGCAGGTAGCCAAGGGTACTTACTGCGGTCAACGGTACTCGCTGCGGCGATAAACTCTGTCGCAGGAAAGAATCCTTGCGCTTCAAAGTACGTTGCCATTTGCTGTATCGACCAGCCTTCGGGAATTGTAAAGCTCAACTCGATCACTTTGCCCTGCCAAATTTGCCTAGCGATCGCTTCGAGTGACTGCGTTGATGACAACGCATAAGTTCCTGCTTTAAACCCACCTTGTGGATCTTGCCACTTTAACCAGCGCGCCCATAAGTCCCATGCTCTTGCGGAGCGGATCAGCCCTGCGGCTTCTAAATCGCGCCCAATTTGCTGCGTTGCTGTACCTTGAGGAATTTGAAACTTGACAACTTTAGCTTCAGGAGTTTCCGGTACAGCGGATGCTTCCATTAACTGCGGTGGGGAACTTATAGAATTCCACCAGTTCCTGCCTGCCAAGATACCTAATCCTAACGCCAACGGCAGACCTAAAATGAGCGATCGCTTAAATACTTTTTGCACCACTTTTCTTGCTAATTGAACTTTAGCTTTCAATAGCCTGGGATCTAGCCGAAGATGCAATACCGTTGATGCCCACGCTTAATTTTTTACTACTATTCCATTTCATCGAATAGTTGTTCTTCTAACTGTGGTTGGACTTTGCGAAACTCCTCAGGAGAAAGTAGCTCTGGTTTTCCACTACCATTTGCTTTCGCAAAGAATAGTAATGGGTCTAGGGGAGTGTATACCGCATATTCTTGATCTTCGTGGTAGAAACTTGCTAACAACTGTAATTGCTCAGGTTCTAGCTCGGTGCCATCTTCCTCAATTTCCAGCGTAAATAGTTCCGTTTCCTCAACAGGTGGTAATTCACCTGCAACAGTCAAGGCAAAAGCGGTGTGCTTAAGAACTAAATTCTGCTCAGC
Source organism: Chroogloeocystis siderophila 5.2 s.c.1 (assembly GCF_001904655.1). Taxonomy (NCBI): domain Bacteria; kingdom Bacillati; phylum Cyanobacteriota; class Cyanophyceae; order Chroococcidiopsidales; family Chroococcidiopsidaceae; genus Chroogloeocystis; species Chroogloeocystis siderophila. Next base: position 134,735 of record NZ_MRCC01000006.1, read on the forward strand.
GAGGACAGCTTCGGCTGTGCCGAAAATTCTGTCGATAGTTTCTTCGTCTTCGACAGGAACAGCTTCTTCTTCCTCGCCATCACCTTGCCAAGCGAAAATTTCTACCGCAGAGTCTACGGGAAGTAGCAATAGATACTCTTGATTGTCTACGTAAAGTGATCGCTCTACATAACAAGTTAGTTCGCGTCCTGCTTCATCCGTCAGCGTGACGGAGCTAGCATGGGATTGCTCATTATCTTCAGAAAATTCAGATGGAAACATAGCCGATGTAAGAACCGTCAACTTATCTGACAAGGACGTTGGTAATTTACTTACCTATACTAGAAAACTACCTACGAATAAACCCTTTTAGGCAGTGTTGGTTAGCTTTCAGAATATCACGCTGGTGTGACTAACCTCCTAATATTACAGGCTTTTTGCTAATCAGCACCAAATCAATTTAAAAATGTGATTTGTATCAAGTTTGGTAATGCTAAACCCCTACTTACACACGGCGTTCATCTAACCATTGCTGCAAAATCAAAGCTGCTGCTTTGCGATCAATAAGTCCTTTGTTACGTGATGGCGAAATATTTTGTGCTTGTAGTAATTGTTCGGCTTGAAATGAAGTCAATCGCTCGTCACTATATTCCAACGGCAATTGCAAAGCCCCAGCATATCTACTCGCTAATTTTTGTATTTCTTGTGCTTGTTTACCTAATGAGCCATCCATTGAATAAGGTAAACCAACAACTAGTACTTGAACACGACGCTCTTGAACAAGCGACTTGAGTTGTGCCAAGTCCAAATCAAAAGATTTGCGCTCGATGGTTGTTAGTCCTGAAGCAATTAAACCTGTGCCATCGCATCCGGCGACACCAATTCGTTTACGACCAATATCTAATCCTAGCGCGGAAATAAAGCGTCGTCTGCGTATGTTTTCCGTCGCACTATCCGCAGTTTGAGGGTTGCTAGTAATATGTAAATGACTAGCTTCTGACATCATTTACTTGTCTACCTCGTCGTCTTGCTGATGTTGTAACGAATCTTCTTCGTGACTACTTGTTGCGTGGGGTGCATCTGACACATTAAACTGATTGGCAACATGTGCTTGTGAATTCATTTTGAGCTTTAATGGAGTGTCTGGTAGCCAAGACATACCACCAGGTACAGGCTTCCGCGCTGGCTGTAAACCTTGGAGGACTTCAGGCCATTGTAGACCTTCCAAAGATGCAAATTTAGACTCACGAATTTTGTGCCAGACAGAGCGTGACATCATTAATGTATGTTCTACACGCTTGGCTCCAATTTGCTCTAGATATTCTTCGCGTTCTGGTTGGTAATCTGCCGAAGCGAGTTGTAAAGACTGAGGTGGCAAGTCTTGAACAATCCGTGCTAGTTGAGATAATAACTCTGGATACAGCCAAGTATACGCGGGGTGTACTGTTAAAGTCGCAACGTGCGGTTTTTCATTCTTGCGGCACATCCGTAACTGAAAATAACCAATTGCTGCTTTGCGCTGCGGTTCAAATACATAACCGCTCACAACCTCAGTTTTGCTCCGCCACTGCCTTAGTCCTTCAATCAGTGCGCCGAGAAGACTTGTTTTAAAATCTTGAATCTCCCGGTCAAACACTTGACGGACTAAAGGTGGCATCGATGCGGTATCTAATTGATAGAGCAACTGTGCGTCTGCATTACTAACGGGGAGCAAGTTTGGTAAATCAGGTTCTCTTGCAGCTAATCCTTGTAATAAGCTTGGCTCGATTTCCCAGTATGTCATCTGTGCCAAGGTTTGAAACCCATTTTGACGATAAAGCGCCAAGGCTTCTTTGTCGTTGACATTAACTTCTAGTAGCCACGTGCGAGCTTCACCAATTGCTTCAAAACAGTAGCGCAAAAGCTGCGAACCAATTCCTTGAGTACGGGCTTTCCCATCCACAGCTACTTGCTGAACTTTCCACGTGCTACGCGTACGGTTAAAAGGTGCAACTTGGATCATACCTTGCACCTGGCGGTATTGCTCAGCTACATAGATACAGAAGCGGTACTGTAGCGGATTGGGAAAAAGGCTTAAACACTTAAGCAGTCCAAACCAACGACGCAATGGGCTGAAGTGCGATCGCATAGCGTTTTTGGCAGTGCTTGATTGTTCTGCCTCGAATGATTCAGCACTTAGGCGTTCAATACCCTCCAGATCTCGGTATTGAACTGGTCTTATGACTAGGCTTTGATTTTGAGCAGGCATGGAAGTCATATTAGATCGGGCCGCCGTTCAGCCTGAAGTTAAAAGGTGTCGCTGCAATTATCTTAACGGCAAAAGCTCGGTGATCGCTGTTCTGCTTAAGTACGGATTTCTGGCTTTTACGAATTTAAACACCGCAAGACCTTACGGAAATTGATTTTCAACTTTAAATATTTGACAAAATTTTCTCAACATATCTCTAAAACATACCAAAATATAAAAGACCTTAGCACTTAGTAGGGGTGTTAAGGTCTAGTATCTTGATAATGAATCTACACAATTGCTCGCTGCGCTTGATGATATAACCGCGGCACGACACTTACGATATTGCCTGGCGAGAAATAAACTTTTCAATCGTTGCTTGTGTTTGATGGAGTAGATGTTCGCGGCTGTCAATTACCTTGGGGTTGAGGTTAGGAACTAAATTCCGAGCTTGTAAAGTCATATGAAGCTGAAGATGTGCTACATACTCACTGAAATCCTCACGCACTGAATACTGTTTTAGCTCCTTTGATTGCATTGCCACGGTGTTCTCCTTTACTAGTCCTGTGCGGGTTAATCCACATCCGAAATTATCACGTGCGGCTTCACCATTGTCTCATTTTGCAATGAAGTGTAATGCTTAATCCGGCATTTTATTAAAAAATGTTACAGAATCACGGGTAAGAGAATCAAAATTAGGAAAGGTAGAGAAAATCTAACTCCTAAAGAACTTCTGAAATATACGTCTTAGCGCTTAAGCTTTGATCCATCTTTTGGTCAAGGAACATCGGCTACAAATATGCGATCCTTATTACAATAGGGAGTTGCACTATTCAACTTGATGATTTTATTCGGTGGAGATCCGCACGGTGATTTTAGATCTGTGATTCAGGCAGTCAAAACATATTCTCCGCAAGCAGTCGTGTTGCTAGGTGATTTTGACTTAGAGCGATCGCTAGAAGAAGAATTATCTGCCATCCTAAATAAAACCGAAATTTGGTTCATCCACGGTAATCACGACGCGGATCAAGACCGTTGGTACGACAATTTATTTTCATCAAGATTAGCGCACCGTAATTTACACGGTCGCGTTGTCAAAATTGCTGGCGTGCGTATCGCTGGATTGGGCGGCGTGTTTCGCGCGAAAATCTGGCGTCCTCCCGCTGCACCACGATTTTCTAGTCCGAATGACCTATTATCAATTTGTGGTAAAGGCGAACGTTGGCGTGGTGGCATTCCGCGCAAACACCATGCAAGTATTTTTTGGCAACACTATGCAGCGCTTTGGCATCAGCAAGCAGATATTTTGGTGACGCATGAGGCACCTTCGTGCCATCGCTACGGTTTTAAAGAACTTGATGACCTAGCTGTATCACTAGGAGTCAAATGTGTCTTTCACGGTCATCATCACGAACATTACACAAAAGCAATCGGTAACGGCAAGATTACCGTACATGGTGTGGCTAAAGCTGGAATATGCGATCAAGAGGGAAAAGTCCTCATCCCAGGTCAATTAGATGCATATAGTAAGCAAAAAGTCAATAGTTAGTTTGCCTTTATGGTAGGGCGTTCTACAGCAATTCCTTCACGCAGTCCCACAGCAATTTTACTGTGCTTTTCAATTTGTCCCATTACTTGCTTGGCACGTTGAATTACGACAGCTGGCAGTCCGGCTAAGCGTCCGGCTTCAATACCATAGGATTTATCCGCACCCCCTGGCTGAACCTGATGTAAAAAGATAATTTGATCGGGTAATTCCTTCACAGTGACTTGGTAGTTGGCTACGTTCGTCAAAATTGAAGCAAGTTCGTTTAACTCGTGGTAGTGTGTTGCAAAGATTGTCCGCGCTTGAATTTCAGTTGCTAAATATTCTGCTACCGCCCAAGCAATCGAAAGACCATCAAACGTTGCTGTACCTCTACCAATTTCATCTAACAGCACAAGCGATCGCCGCGTGGCATGATTGAGAATATTTGCAGTTTCGTTCATCTCAACCATAAACGTTGATTGACCTGTTGCTAAGTCGTCTACTGCACCGACGCGCGTAAAGATGCGATCGCAAATTCCCAATCGTGCGGAACTTGCGGGAACAAAACTTCCCACCTGCGCCATTAACTGAATTAATCCTACTTGACGCAAATAACAACTTTTACCACTGGCGTTTGGTCCTGTGAGAATAATGAGATCGGGGGATTGATCGTCGCTACTACCCAAAAACGTAGAATTGGGGACAAAAAAACCCGCAGGTAAAGACTTTTCCACGACAGGGTGACGCCCATCGATAATATTAATTTCTCGCCCTTCCACCATTTCTGGACGGCAGTAACCTTGATGAACTGCGACTTCAGCTAAACCACATAGCACATCTACGGCCGCTACCGCACGCGATATGTTGCGAATCAATTCTGCGTGTTCGGCAACTTCACTGCGTAATTGAGTAAAAACTTCATACTCTAAGCGATTTAAATCGTCTCTAGCGCTGAGAATACGACTTTCGCGTTCTTTCAACTCAAGAGTAATGTAGCGTTCTTCGTTCGTTAAAGTTTGCTTGCGGATGTAATGCTGAGGAACTTGATCGGCTTTACTGCGAGAAATACTGATGTAATAACCAAACGTTTTGTTGTAACCTACTTTTAGTGTAGGAATTTCTGTCTTAAAGCGTTCCTCGACTTCCAAATTCGCGATCCACTGCTGATCCGCTTCTACGGTAGTGCGTCTTTCATCGAGTTGTGAGTGAACACCAGGGCGAATCAAGCCACCTTCCGAAAGGAGAATTGGTGGTGACTCAACAAGATAATTGCGGAGTTTCCTACCTAGTTCTTCTAATACAGCAGGGACTTTTTGCAACGCCCGTAGGTAAGGCGATCTTGCTGTTTCCACAATCCGCGCGATTTCGGGAAGTCTAGCTAACGAATCTGCTAGAGCAACAAGGTCTCTTGCATTTGCACTGCCGGAACCTGCACGACCTGTTAGTCTTTCTAAGTCATAAATTTGTCGCAAACAACTGCGTAAATCTTGCCGTAGTGAACTATCTTCGATTAATTCCTCAATTGTGTCTTGTCGAGCATGAATACCCTTGATATCAATCAGTGGTTGCAAAAACCAACGACGCAAAGCGCGTCCACCCATTGCGGTATTTGTACAATCTAATGCCCACAGCAACGAACCATGAAACGTCCCATCGCGCACTGTTTGCGTAATTTCTAAATTGCGCCGACTTTGGTGATCCAGTATCAAGTAATCGCTAATTGTGTATGTGCGTAAAGCTTGTAACGCGATCGGGTTTTCTTTTTGCGTTTCTTCTAGATACTGCAACAACCCACCCGCAGCCCTTACTGCAAGCGGAAGATGTTCGCACCCTAATCCTTCCAACGATCGCACGCGAAATTTTTGAATTATGCGTTGTCGCGCTTCTGATTGCGTAAACGCCGTATGCGATCGCAAGGCGTAGCAAAATGCAGGTGGTAAACACGCTGGTAAATGCTCGGAAGTTTCTCCAGGACGTAGTAAACTGCCTAAATCTGGCGCATTCGTCGGAACTAAAACCTCTGATGGTTGCAACCGCATCAATTCCTGCGTTAGTTGCTCTAAATTACTTTCTTGTGTCGTCAAAAATTCGCCAGTAGAAATATCTGCATACGCTAACCCCCAGTGATTACCCGCAATGACAACTGCTGCTAAAAAGTTATTGCGTCGTGCTTGCAGCATTCCGTCATCTAGAAGTGTTCCTGGAGTGAGTACCCGCGTCACTTCTCGACGCACTTGACGATGTTGGGCAGCGGCGATTTCTGCATCTTCAACTTGGTCGCAAATTGCGATCGCATACCCCTTTTCAACTAGCATCGCACAATACCGCTCTAATGCATGATGCGGCACTCCTGTCATAGGTACGCGCCCAATTTCCTTTCCTCCCTCTTTACTCGTCAGCACCAGTTCTAATTCTCGCGACACTGTCAGCGCATCGAGAAAGAAGGTTTCAAAAAAGTCTCCGCATCGATAAAGTAGTATAGTATTCGGATATTGCTCTTTCACTTGCACAAAGTGCTGATACATCGGTGAAAGTTTGGTGATATCCAGTTTCCGATAATCCGCATTACGCAGCATCGGCTTGCCATCAAGTTCTGTGGAAGTAGATGCAGAGGAGAAATTGTTCATCGCAGTCAACAATCAGTTATACGCCGTAGCCTTTACTTAATTTACTGTAGATAATCTATAGCTATGATTTTTTTTTACTGATAGTCATCATAACGTAGGGCAAGATATGTTAGTTTTATCGGATAACTTAATCTACTACTACACTTTTTTATAAAATTATGCGACTCTAAATTTTACTAATAAATTATACTATAATAATTTTGCTGAATCTTAGTTTCACCCAATAGAATATTAAAATAATATTTATATTTTGGAGAATATCTTTACAGATTTTTTCTTTTTGTCCTAGTCTAATGCCTTCGCTAAGCTAGCGCTGCGCTAACGATAAACCTTAGGGGAAACATGCTCTTTGTGTTTCGTTTAAAACAATCATGATTAATATAAATATTAATAAATAAGAAAGAATATAGGTATTAGGATTTAATATTGGTAGTTTATCTTAAATTAATATTAACAGCAGTAGTTTGGGGCGGTACATTTATTGCAGGAAGAGTCATTGTTCAAGATTTAGAACCTTTTTCTGCTGCATTCTGCCGTTTTGCTGTTTCTTCAATTTGTTTACTTTTTCTCACGCTCAAGCAAGAAGGACAGTTACCGCGTCTTCATCGAAAGCAACTCATACAAGTTATTTTACTAGGTATGACAGGGGTATTCACCTACAATGCTTTCTTTTTTCTTGGCTTACAAACCATTGCTGCTAGCCGCGCAGCGTTGATTGTCGCTTTAAACCCAACGTTCATTGCGCTTGGTTCTGCATTGTTTTTTAAAGATAAACTTACAATTTTAAAAATAATAGGAATTATTACTTCTTTAACAGGAGCAGCTTTAGCAATTAGCAGAGGAAACGTAGTCAACATTTTAGATGATAATCTAAGTATAGGAGATTTATTTCTATTTGGCTGTGTCTTTAGCTGGGTTGCATATACGCTAATTGGTAAACTAGCAATGCAACAACTTTCGCCTATAGTTGCTACTACTTATGCTTGTTTAATTGGCACAATTGCCTTATTTTTTCCTGCGTTACCAGAAGGAATCTTACAACAATTTTTTCAAATTAATTTTGTTACTTGGTTAGTGATTTGGTATTTAGGTTTTTTAAGTTCGGCGCTGGGTTTTATTTGGTATTCTGAAGGCGTTAGAGTAATAGGTCCTGCAAAAGCAGCTATTTTTATTAATTTAGTACCAGTATCAGCAATTTTGCTAGCAGCAGTTTTATTACAAGAAGAAATTACTTTAAGTCTTCTAGTAGGTGGGATTTTGGTAATTATGGGCGTATTTTTTACAAATAAAGCTTAAGTTTAATAAAGTCCAGCAAAATTTTTTGGTGAGGTGTACCTAAGGGTTTAGTATCTTGAGCTTTTTCAGAGTAGCATTCACCTTGTAAAATGTGCTCAGGTGTTAATAAACCCAAATCCCACCCTTCATAAAGAACCAGTTGATCGAGTTCTACGGTTAAAGGCGCGTGATAAACATGACGTACAACTCTTGTATCAGAATAGCAGCCGAATTTAGATATTATAGGTGGAGTGTAGCTAATTTCTTCTTGAAGTTCTCGGACAACAGCAACATCAGGAAATTCTCCAGATTCGATGTGACCACCGAATAGACCCCAATGACCAGGATAGAGGATTCCAGGAATATCGTCGCGTAATTGCATGAGAAATTGATTTTGGCGATAGAGAATAGCGATCGCAACACTAAATTGTTCGCTCATCGATCACTTTGCAGGGATACGTTCGATTTGGCGGTGTTCTTCGACATAAGCTTCACCAAAATCTTGTTCTGCAACGGGAATACTGTGATAGCGTAGCTTTCCTTCGATTAAGACGCGATCCTCAAGTTGAATATTGCGTTGATTCGTTAATACCCAAATTGTGCCACTAGTGTCTTCGACTTGGTAAGCTAACCAATCAACTAGAGGAACCAGTGCCGCGACTCTACCCTGAACATAAATTGTTTTGTCTTGATCGCGTGTAGGCTCGATATCAGCAATTTGGGAAATATCAACTCCAAAACCCACATTATTGATGCTGTTGAGTGCAGATGGTACGCTGCTACAGCCTAGTAAACCAGTCAGTAAGAGAGAAGGCAAAATGTGGAGAGGTTTGAGTTGTGGCGCGATCGCCTGACGAAGAAATAGCATAGTCACTGGCACCATCACAACTAACAAAGAGTAGATTTCAATCGTATGCAAAGAAATGGCGATCGCCCAGTATTGTTAGAAAAAATTAGGGGCAAGGTATTGTCTTGCCCGTAAAAATCAGAGTTAAATAGTAAGATTTTGATGCAAGAACGTGGTCGTATCAAGTAGCCTGGCGAAAAGAAGGTGCCAAAAATAGTTATGAAGCAAACACAGTTACTCGATGGTAAAGCTTTGGCGCAACGTCTGCAAAGCGAACTCAAAGAACAAATTCAAAAACAAACTTTAATTGGACGCCCACCAGGATTAGCAGTATTAATGGTAGGGGATAATCCCGCAAGCGCCGCGTATGTCCGCAATAAAGAACGTGCTTGCACAAATGTGGGGATTGCTTCGTTTGGGCAACATTTCGGGGTAGAAGTTACGCAATCACAACTAGAAGAGACTATTCACCGTCTTAATCAAGATGAGCGAGTTGATGGCATTTTAGTACAGTTACCTTTACCCGAACATCTAGATGGAGTTGCATTATTACATCAAATTGATCCTGATAAAGATGCAGATGGATTGCATCCTACGAACTTAGGAAGACTCGTGCGCGGCGAACAAGGGTTGCGTAGCTGTACTCCCGCCGGAGTGATGCGATTGTTGCAAGAATATCAAATTCCACTTAAAGGTAAACAAGCGGTTGTTGTGGGGCGCAGTATTTTAGTTGGTAAGCCTTTGGCTTTGATGCTCCTCGAAGCCGATGCGACAGTAACAATTGCGCATTCGCGATCGCCAGATTTAGGGTCAATTACACAATCTGCTGATATTTTAGTTGGTGCTGTCGGTCGTCCAGGACTGATTACAGCAGATATGGTAAAATCTGGGGCGGTTGTTGTCGATGTCGGAATTACTCGCGTGACGGATGCGAGTGGTACTAGCCGCTTAGTCGGTGATGTAGACTTTGACGCGGTGCAAAATGTCGCCGAATATATTACTCCGGTTCCTGGAGGGATTGGTCCGATGACAGTCGCGATGTTATTACAAAATACCTTTACGAGTTACTTACAGCGCCACCAGTAAACAATATCAAATTCAGTTATTGACTAGCAACTAACCACTCATAACAGCGTAACGATACTAATATTCTGGTTATTTCAAGAGAGGATATGACAAATACTGAATTTGTGATTCATAACTTCCCAAAGCCCCGTAAAATTGTTACGGACACCACAGCAGCTGAAGGAACTCGGGAATGGTAGTAACGGATAACCCACAAACGCCTCAAGAAAAAGTACCATTTGACCTACCAGCTTATTTACAACAGCGACAATCGCAAATTGAAGCGGCGCTTGATCGTGCTATTCCGATCGCTTATCCAGAGAAAATTTATGAAGCGATGCGCTACTCGTTGTTAGCTGGCGGTAAACGGCTGCGTCCGATTTTGTGTCTTGCAACCTGTGAACTGGCTGGCGGTACGACAGAAATGGCAATACCGACAGCTTGTGCTTTAGAAATGATTCATACGATGTCGCTTATTCACGACGACCTCCCTGCGATGGATAATGATGATTATCGACGCGGGATGTTGACAAATCACAAAGTTTATGGCGAAGATATTGCGATTCTAGCAGGCGATGGCTTGTTAGCGTATGCGTTTGAGTACGTTGCAGCGAAGACCAAAAATGTGCCAGCACAGCGAGTTTTACAGGTGATTAGTCGCTTAGGGCGTGCGGTGGGTGCTGCGGGTTTAGTTGGCGGTCAGGTTGTCGATCTAGAATCAGAAGGAAAAGCGGATGTCTCAATCGACACGCTAAACTTTATTCATAATCACAAAACTGCGGCGTTGTTAGAAGCTTGTGTTGCTTGTGGGGCAATTTTAGCGGGTGCGCCAGAAGCTGACTTACAAAGATTAACTCGTTATGCACAAAATATTGGGTTAGCATTCCAGATTGTTGATGATATTCTGGATATTACTGCGACTCAAGAAGAACTCGGCAAAACTGCTGGTAAAGATTTACAAGCACAAAAAGCAACGTATCCGAGTATTTGGGGCTTGGAAGAATCGCAGCGTCAAGCACGCCAACTGGTTCAAGCGGCAATTGCGGAACTTGATTCTTTTGGAGAAAAAGCCCTACCGCTACAAGCGATCGCTGAATTTATCACTAGCCGCACGCACTAAAAGCTATCAGCCTTTCTTTATAACTGACATCAAAACACCATGCAGGACTTTGGCGACATTCTAGACAACAGCGTACTGCTGGTTGCTGTAATAGCTTGTCTCATCGCTCAAGCATCAAAACTTGTAGTAGAGTTAATCAAAAATCGTAAATTGGATATGCGCGTTCTCGTCACAACGGGGGGAATGCCGAGCGCCCATTCAGCACTCGTTACCGCCTTAGCTACTGGGATTGGACAAACTGCGGGGTGGGCAAGCACCGAGTTTGCGATCGCAACGATTTTTGCGATTATCGTCATGTACGATGCGGCGGGAGTCCGTCAAGCTGCGGGTAAACAAGCACGTATTCTCAATCAAATGATTGACGAACTATTTCACGAAAACAAAGAATTTAACGAAGACCGACTCAAAGAATTACTTGGACATACACCGTTTCAAGTTATTGTGGGTTCAGTTCTTGGCGTTACCATTTCTTGGCTAGCAAGCCCAGCGTATTAGTTGGTGATTGGTAATGGGTAATTGTAATTTACAGTGAAGCTTTGGGGCGGATGAGGGTGACTTGACGACTGTTTACTAATAGAGCATAAAAGCCGCGATCGCTGAGCCTTTTTAAAGTTTCAGTCGCCTTGTTTTGGTCTGTTGTATGCAGTGCGAGTAAGTAATTGCGCTGGGCGTAGGAAGTTAAACCAACGTCAGTTTTTAAAAATTGCTGTACTTGTGCTGCGGTTTCTGGGCGGTTGAAATATTCAACTAACACCGCATATCCTGCGCCTAAAGGTTTGGGATCTGCTGCGGTTGACGCGGATGGTTTTTCTTTAGGAGAACGCACGACAAACGCAGCTAAACCTAGCGCTCGGATCGATTGTGCTTGTGAGTTGGCATTGTCTAATTGTGTAAAAGTGCCAGTGCGCGTCACTGTTTCGTTAAGATAGCGGCAAACGATGCTATTCGTATTAGATGGTAGGGCGCGACGTAGTTTTTCTTGCGCTTCAGACGTTGGCGATCGCACGAGTACAAGATATTCACCCGCTTTAGGTGGTTGGCAATTAGGCAGAGTTGTTTGGGCATCTGCCACATTCAAGCTCATCATCCAACGAACAGCAGCAAGTATAATTAAGCCGAATAGTGGCATTGCTCCGCGTTGGTACATAATCCCCTCACTTCGGTTGCTTTTCATCTTATGACGACATTGACGCCAGCGAAGCTAAGGGATCGGGAATTGTTGCTGAGGGTGCTCGAAATTCGCCAGTGATGACGTACTCTAAGCGTAATTTTAGCCAGGTAATAAATTGCGAATTTGTAGAAATCACCGCCGCTGCTGGTTGAGGACATTGAGCTTTAATTGTTGCCATTTCGGGCGCTTCTAAAAAGGCTGGCTGCGTCACTAACCAGAAATCGATTTCTTTTGCTTGTTCGTGATAGTTACGCGTGCGTTCTCTAAGGACTTCATCTAATGGTTCTTCTTCAACGAGAAAGCGTTGACTTGCCAATACGTAGTAATAGGTTTGCATCTCTCTAGAGGTTAACGACTAGGGAGTAGTTATTGTCTCACTTTTTATCTTCTGATCTTAGGAGAAATTTACACTTCTCCACGAATCGCTTGTTTCATCTCACGTACCGCACGCTCTAAACCGACTAAAGCTGCACGGCTAACGATAGTATGACCAATGTTGAGTTCTTCCATTCCTGGAATGCAAGCCACAGGGTAGACATTCCAATACGTCAATCCGTGTCCTGCATTGATACGTAAACCAGAGGCGATCGCTTGTTTTGCCCCTTGCGCCAGAATGTCGAGTTCCTTTTGTCTACTCGCTTCGTTATGCGCTTCTGCATAGCGCCCAGTATGCAACTCGATAAATTTAGCCTTCACCTTGACAGAAGCTTCAATTTGTGAATTGTCAGCATCGATAAATAAACTCACAGGAATGTCGGCAGATTGTAACTTATCGACAACCTCGTTCATGCGGTCGAGTTGACCGACAATATCTAAACCGCCTTCGGTTGTGACTTCCTCGCGTTTTTCGGGCACAAGCGTTACGTAATCCGGTTTGATATCTAGTGCGATCGCCACCATTTGATCGGTGGCTGCCATTTCTAAATTTAAGTGCGTGCGTACAGTTTCGCGCAACAAACGGACATCTCTTTCTTGAATATGGCGTCGATCTTCGCGTAGATGTACAGTAATACCATCAGCACCGCCAAGTTCAGCAAGGACTGCTGCTGCTACAGGATCGGGTTCTACAGTTCGTCGCGCTTGTCTAATCGTTGCAATATGGTCGATGTTGACTCCTAATGTAGGCAATCTCATTTTTCCTAGAGTTCATAAGTTTCAGGACTAGATTTTAACGCGTGATGTAGTTTGCTCGCCGATAAGCATTTCATCGCCAAAACTTAATTTGACCTTCCTTATCGCCGCTAATTACAGTTTGATCGTCAGGACTAATCGCGACAGCGTAAACATCGCCAGGGTGTCCTTGAAAAGTGTGTAATAACCTACCAGTACGCAAACTCCACAGTTTTACTTCGCGATCTTCAGCACCACTCACCAGAAACTGACCATCGGCACTAATCGCTACCGAGTTTACATGATCTGTATGTCCGTGCAAAGTTCGTACTAATCTACCTGTACGGATATTCCAAATTTCAACAGTTTCGTCGTTACTACCACTGGCTAATGTTTCGCCATCAGGGCTAATCGCAACAGTGATAATTTTACTTTTGTGCGCTGCTAGCGTGCGGATAAGTTGACCGGTGTTGATATCCCAAATCTTGATGTCTTGACCTTGACCGCCACTCGCCAAAGTTTGTCCATCAGGACTGAGGGCGATCGTTCTTAATCGCGATGTATCTGCCGCAAAACTTCTGAGTAATTTTCCAGATGGTAAATCCCAAACTTTGATTGTATTATTACCATCAGCGCTGACTATTGTATTACCATCCTGGCTGATGGCAACTGCCCAAACGGTATCTTCCGAGCCTGTCAAAGTACGGGTTAGTTCGCCAGTCTGAAGATTCCAAACTTTAATTGTTTTATCTCCACTGCCACTAATTAAAGATCTCCCATCAGGAGTAATCGCCACTGACCAAACCGCAGCAGTATGACCTGATAGCGTCCGAATTGGTTTTCCACTCGGTAAATGCCAAACTTTGATTGTTGTGTCACCACTGCTACTTACAAGCGTTTGACCATCGTGCGTTGTCGCCAGCGACCAAACTGTTTTTGAGTGGTCGAGGCGTGTTTGGGCGGTTTGATTGTAATCTCTTGGTGCAGCAACCAGCGAATTACCAAACGGTAATTGCAATAACTGCTGTCGTTGTATAATGTATGTCGCTCCCACTAAAGTGATGAGCGTTGTGAAGCTGACTCCTAAAAGCAGACGAACACTGCGATGTTGGACGAGTGGTGCAAAAAGTCTTGTCCTACGGGTTGGTAATACGAGCGGTTCACTTTGTTGAGGTTGCGTCTCGGCTACGGGACCAATTAAAATTTTGTTGTTATGAGAATTTATGATAACTGGCTCAATATTGGCAGCGGTTGCTTCGGCTTTTCTGCTGATATATTCATGCAATTCGTCAACAGCAATCCAGCGATCGCCGTCTAAATCAGCTGCACCTTCTAGACCTTCGACCAGGTAGCGCGTGTAGGTAGAGATATCATTTCCTTTTTGCTGAAAAAACGATTGAGTAGCTGACGATAAGAGAATTGTGCGATTTCCGCCAAGTTGACTAGCGATATCTCCAGAAGTACTATCCTGCGTAGCAGCGACATTAGCTGCTGAAGCTTGAGTAAAACAACAATCTAATATCAAGATCTGCTGTGTCGCGCGGCTATCATTCATGATGTCTTGCACGAAACTCGCCGATACGACTGTCGATTTAATGAGTTCTCTTTGCGTGTTTTTACTAGTACGACTTGTTGCAAAAAATAATTTGTTACTGTAGTCTTTAATACAGTAACCTGAAAAATAAAGTAATACTAAATCACTATTTTGACGCGCTTTGTCTCGAAATAAAGCCTCAATTGCTGCTTGCATAACAAGCGGTTCAGGATCTTTTAAAGTTTCAACTTCATCAAACCCCAAGCCAGGAGATTGCAGTACGCGTTGCATTTCCTCGACATCTTTGACTGCTCCAGGTAAAATGTTAAAGCCAGTACCATGGTGGCTCACTCCAATAAGTAATGCAAATTTCGCCATTATAATTTCCTACATTGCCAGCGATGCTAACCCCAAAACAAGAACACTAACGCAACTACTAGTAATTCGTTTAAACTTCAAGTTTTCTTTAAGAAAGATAATCGTTGCTTCATGAAATCTTTATTAAAAAATAAGGGTTAACTTTTGATTATTAAAATCTATCAAAAAAAAGGCATCTCTGAAGTAGAGATGCCTAGTTGATTTTCGTGAAAGTTATTTACAAGTTGCTACACAAAGATAAAGTTATTCTGCGATAAACTACTCGCTGTTACGTTTACAAGTAACGCAATTTCTTGCCCAGAAAAGCTTAAAATAGTATTGTTTACGTTACTATCAGTACCTTGGGAAATCGTCACCTGCTCGAAAGTTAAGTTGTGAGTTAAACCAATACGATCGCCATGATTGAGGTTGAAATCACGAATAATATCGAATCCAGCATCATTCAAAACGAAGACATCGCTACCACTGTCACCAATTAGCGTATCTTCTCCTAAACCACCGATCAAAGTATCGTTACCCCTACCACCGCGTAGGAGATCGTCGCCACTCAAGCCAAAGATGCGATCATTACCACCTTGACCATTAATAACATCATGGGAGTAATTATAACCTTTGACACAATTATCTAAATCGTTGAGAAAAGTAACACTGTTAGGATTAAAAATGCGATCGCGCTGTGCGTTAGCATCGAAAACATCAAAGCTATCTTGAATTTCACTTTGACTATAAAATAGAAGATTTCCTATTTTGAGATTTTCTAGGTTTTCTAGGTCAAAATTTTGCAAAATCACTTGCGTACTATCGTCAGACTCAAAATGAATCAATAAATCATCATTTTGCTGCGTTAATAACATATTTCTCGCAGTTAATTCTGCTCCTAAAAACTGAATCGTATCAACTTCTGCTGTAGCAATAGGTTGATTTCCAGTACCTACACCTTGAAAATCAGTAATCGTGTCAATTCCGTCACCTTGATTGATAATAAAGAAATCGCGATCGCCACCACCCGTTAGTAAGTCATTATTCAGTGCGCCAGTAATCGTGTCATTTCCTGCAAGTCCGTTGATAAAATCGCGTTGGTCAGTTCCAACTAATTTATCATTCGCAGGTGTTCCTGTAATTTCCTTAACCGAAGATTCGCGCGGGTTGTAGCTGTTAGGATCGATGATGAGAGCATCGGCAAAAGCATTCGCGACATTCTCCCAAGGGATAAACTTAAAGTTGGAACTCGCGTTTTCTAACTCACCTTCATCTTCAACAATCACTGCTGGGTCGTTGTTACCATCTTGTACAACCAGCATTCCTTTCGGAAAGTTTGCGCCTAAAGCGACATTAACCACATCCGCACCATCGGATTCTTGAACACCATCGATACCTAGAAACTCGCCAATCACAAAGTTACCCAAATACTCGTTATTACCTTCGCGCGAGTAAACTGCAAACGTATTATCACCTTGACTTGACGCTAATAAATAACCTTTACCATCGCCAGCGTAGTAAATGGTCAATCCCTCAACATCTGCTGTTAGACGACTTCCTTCAGGTTTTACCGCATCAACTAATACGGCTTTATCTCCTCCTGTCACTTCCGCCGCAAATTTCCAAATGCCAACTTTTTCTTGACCTACATAAAGATAGCCAAGTTCGCGGTCTGCTACCATACCTTCAATCTGCGCATCGGCTTCACCGCTATCGGGTATCGGTAAAGTAAGATTCCGCACTGTTTTAGCCGTAACTTTGCCAAAACCGTTATCGATTAACTCTAATTGCGCAACTTGGTTCGATTCGCGCTGGCTAACAAATACATACGACTTCCCTGACACACCAGTGTAAGTTGCAAGTCCATACGCGGTTTTTTCACCATCGTCAATGCCAAAAATCGACGCAGGAATATTGCCAGCGGTGATATCTTTTAGCTGACGCGTGGTTGGATCGATTTGGAAAATGGCTAGCGTATCATTGTTACGGTCAGAAGCGATCGCCAAATCAACATAGCGATCGCCAAGCTTGAAACCATACAGCAAGTCAACGTTATTGTAGCGGACATCACCAGGTTCGCCAGGTAAAATCGTCTGTAATTGCTTACCCTCCAAGTCATAAACTGCTAGACCGCCATCTTTTAAGCTACCAATCACCAAACTCAACGCCGATACTGGATGAACGTAGATTGCCGGATCGTCAGCGTCTCCAGGAGGAGAATTTACAGGTGCGTCACTATCCACAACTGGCGGCGTTTCTACAATGGGGACAACGCCAGGAGTTGTATCCAAATCGACAGCAAAAGCTAAAAATTGTGTAAATTGAGTATCACTAAAGTTATTGTCGCTGACAACAACTAAAGATTGCCTACCATCAGGTAATTGAGGACCAAAACTCACGCCCTCAATGTTATCTAATGGCGTTTCCAATTCAGCAAAGTCGAGTAATAACCGCTTTTGTACAGGTGCAATTTCTAAGCCATCAACACTAGGAATACTGCGAATATCAAGCGCGTTTTGAGTTTGGACTTCATAAAGCTTGATCGTATTTCCGACTCCTGTAGAAAACGATCGCTCTAAAGCTAGCAACGTACCATTATTATCAATTGCTAGCAGATCAACTAAACCATTTGTTTGAAATTCGCCTGGGGGTACTGACTCGGCTGCAACCGGATCGGTAACGTATAAGAATTCACGTTGCGGTTTTCCTGTGAATAAGTTGTATTGTAAAATTCTTGAGGGACTACCGTTTTCTAAATCGGCAGTAGAACCATCTTGAATTAATGCGTTTTCAGTCGCGGTGTATAGATATTTATTGTTAGGTGTAATCGTCAAGCTTTCAAAGGCAAGATTATTTCTTATCCCGCTTGTTTGATTCCTCGTTGGCAGATATTTCGACGGTACAGGTAGCGCTTGAAACTGTTTTCCTCGGATAGAAAATTGATTCACAAAAGGCGGGATTAATTGATTTGTATCACCTTCAGAAGAAATAAATAAGGTTCCTTGATGGGTTAGTGTAATTCCTTCTGGATCGAGGCTATTTTCTGCAAAAAGTTGACCGTTTTCATTAAGTAACGTGATGACGTTTTGAAACTTTATATCTCCTGGTTGCAGCTTACCATCTGTTAAGTCAATTTCCAGCGTGTAGAATCGTGCAGGATTAATCGAACTGCGATCATCTGAGATGCTATAGAAAAGGTTTTTGGCAGGATCGTAGACAATTCCCGACAAACCGCCAACTTCAGTTTCTTGAAACGTCAAACCTGTATCGAACGTGACTTCGCCAATAAAGTCAAGATCGACTACAAATTTTTTACTGACATCAGGAATAGCGATCGCCGGTATTAATCTCACATCAGCCGCAACCAAACGATGATCGGAACTTGGAAAACTCGCAAGATTCGGATCGAAGTCACCTACTAAACGAAATAACGGATCGTCACTTGTTTTCCAAAATACCGAAGCATCTGTAATTTCTAAGTTTTGTGAAGGTAAAACGTAATCTACCCGCAAGTTACCAGGTGTTGTATCCGCAAAATCAGCCGTATCGTAAGCAGGGTCACTGATATGATCGTCATTTGCACCACCTTGACGTATAGCCGCATCGACACCACCTTCACTGTTTGGTGTGATTCTCGTGTTGATTAAAGGATTACCCAGTAATTGCCAAATTGCATTATTTGTGCTGTCGCCATCAAACGGATCGGCGTTTTGATCGCCCATCACAACAAAGCGTGAACCTGCGGTTAAACCGCCAAACTTCCCAGCGTCATCGTAAATATAGTTTCCTTTACCAGGTGTAAAGTAGTCCGACCAAAAGCGAATTTCATCGTGATTGCGTCTTCCGTTACGGTCTTCTTCGCCATCGAATACAGGAGGAGTAGGATGACTTGCTAAGACATGAATTGTCTCGCCGTTAACTTGAATTGGTATATCCCAATGACTTTTAGAAGAAAGCCGAAAAACTTCGAGTTCTTCTGGCGAGTACCAATCGTCTGGTAACAAGGCGTTTGGCATATCCTTCCAAAGAAACTTTTGAAAGGTACGAATGTTTTCTTCATCAATAGGGTGTTTAGAGTAGAGTACCATGCCATATTGACCAGGGAAGAAACCAAACCCCAGTGCATCATTAGGTCCGCCTATTGTGCCATCATTATCTAAATCAAATCCTGAGGAAACACCTGTATTAGAGGGTGCAACGTAATAGTAGGGGTATTCGATAGGATTCGCACCATTTTGACCGACTGCAAGATAATTTTGCTGGAAAAGTTGTGCAGCCTTAGCGTCTGGATCGTAGTCAAATTCGTTAATTAAGATGACATCTGGGTTAGTACGTTGAATAATTTCGGCAATGTTTCGGGCTTGAGTATTGGTTTTTGTGGAGAGATCGCTGATGAGTTGTCCTGCTTCGTTGCGATTGAGAGAAGCATTGAACGAGGCGAAGCGGATATCTTGAGGTGTTGTCATAGGTGTTGTAGAGTTTATGAACCACTTTGGATGCAGCGGAAAATTTATAGAGTTGTGGTGTTGGCGATCGCGTTTTCAATAACTGAACTATGTACGCGATAGTAAAAACTTCACGTGTTATTTTGAGATGTCTGCTTTGTTAGGAATACATAGCTTTTGGCTTTGTAAAAATTTAGTATTTTGTTTGACTTTTAAACTCGCACAAAAAAGTTAAGAAGATGGTATCTTTAGATTAAAATGCGTATAGCTTTATAAATCTCAATCCTGCGTGATTACAAGCACAGATAAAACTTTTAAATTGAGTGCGCGTAGGCACACTTAGTTTTTATAGCCCCGACTTCAGTTAAAGGGCATCCTATATATTTTTTTCAATAAAAAAGCCATAAAGATATGGCTGAAAAAATAAATTTATTGAAATGAATTATTATCGCAAACGTCCTGAACGGATAGTACTAAAAACTAGCCATAGTCCTAACAAACTTGCTGTAGCAAATAAAATCGTACTCAACCACGATAACTCACTTGTTTGAGCATTATTAGAAATGAGTGCTGCACCGATAATTAAAGAACCGACCAAAACACTAAATGAAAGCCGGCTTGCGGCGTCATCCATTGTGCGACGCAAGTTATCCAAGCCACGTACGGATAAGTTCCATTGCAGTGTTTCTGAAGTGACTCTATCTAAAAGTAACTCGATTTGGCGGGGTGATTGTAGCGAAAGACTTTTGAGATCGAGCGCAGTTCTTAAGAGTGATTGTAGCGGATTTGCACCAAGTAACTGACGGCGGAACAAATCAGTAATGAGTGGCTTAATTTCATCTAAAAGATTAATTTCAGGATTAACTAATCGCGCAACTCCTTCTAGATTTGCTAGAGTTTTTGCGTATAAACCTAGATTACTTGGTAAATGAATTTTGTTGTTACGTGCTACTTGCAATACTTCATAAAATACTTGGCTGAAATTAATCTGTGATAAGCTCAGATTGTAATACTTTCGCAGCATTCGGTCGTAGTCATTTTCCAGTCGTGATAAGATTACTGGCTGTGCCGAATCAGCAAGTTGTAGCGTTAATTGGGCGCATCTTTGAGCATCTAAATCAACAATCGCGAGTAACATTTCAGTTAAAATTTGCTGCGATCGCGGGTCTAAGCGTCCTACCATGCCACAGTCGAGTAGCGCCACGCGACCATCGCGAAGGTAGAATAAGTTACCTGGATGCGGGTCAGCATGAAAGAAGCCATCGATGTAAACTTGCTGGAAGAAAGCGCGAAACAATAAACTTGTGACAGCGGCACGTTTCGCCTGAGGATCTTGACCGTTTTGTTCGCTACCAAAATCGGCGGCCAGAATTGGAACGCCATCTAGCCACTCCATAACGAGTAACTTGGCTGTTGTCAAGTCCCAGTAAATTTCCGCTACGACTAACTGTGAAGAATCAAACCAGCGGCTATTTGTTAAATTGCGGCGTAATTGGTCAGTAAAACTCGCTTCTCGGATAAAGTCTAACTCCGCCTCTAATGCTTTGGTAAATTCTTCAGCTAGCGAATCAATATCGTACATTTGCCCGAACTCGGTTCTTGCTACCAAGTCGGCGACACCCCGAATCAGCGAAATATCTTGCGCAACGATCGCATCAATTCCTGGGCGTTGTACTTTAATCGCTACTTCGCGTCCATCAATAAGTATTGCTTTATGCGTTTGCGCAATCGAACCTGCGGCAACAGGACGCGGATCAATCGTGCTAAAAGTAGATTCAAGCGACTGCGGAAGTTGCTGGCGAATCACAACTTCAATGTCTGTCCAGTTGACAGGTGGTACTTCATCTTGCAGCGTTGACAATTCCTCAATATAAGCTGCTGGAAGCAAATCAGGGCGAGTACTTAGCAATTGCCCAAACTTGACATAAACAGGTCCCAAATCGACTAGGATGTTGCGTAGAACAGCAGGTGTAGGTAATTGGGGTTCGTCAGTTTTTCCCCCAGTTAACAGCCGCCGCATATAGTCCCAGCCATTACGCAGGAAAACTTCCAGAATTTCTCTTTGCCGAGATGTCGTTTGAGTTAGAAACACAGCTATTTTTTGGGATCAGGGGTTAGAGATACATAGCAGGAGTCAGGGCTAAAAGCTAGAAGCTCTGATGATTCTGAGCTTCCATCATGTCCTAAACATCCCTTTAATTGCTATAGTATGTTGAAAGCAGCATGGGTATCTTACCCGCAACAGACAACAGTTAAGTTGTAACGTATCAAAGGGCTAAAATTCCTCTGCCATGAGTTTTACAGTTTCACAATAGGTCAGTAAATTTAGGGTTATCCTGCAAAAGTTTGAGGACTTGTTTAATTTCTTGCGTGCGATCTTTGCGGGCGATCAGCGTCACATTGTGATCGCGTACCACGACAACATCTTCTAATCCAATAGTGACAATCACATCATCATCGCTTGTAGAATACAGCAACGTATCTTTAGTATCTAACCCGATGTGATTTGCCAGTTCGACATTCGTCGCATCTTTTTTAAGCAAGCGATCAATTGCGTTCCAATCTCCCAAATCATCCCAACCAAAATCGACTGGTAAGACATACGCGATTTGGGTTTTTTCCATCAAAGCGTAATCAATACTAATTTTTGGCAAATTTGCGTAAGCTGCTACTCCCTGAGTTTCCAAAACTTGCATCATTTCTGGCGCATGAGTACGGAGTTCATCTAAGACAACTCCAGCGCGAAATACAAACATACCGCTATTCCAGCTAAACCGATTTGTCACCAAAAACGATTCAGCGGTTTCACGATCTGGTTTTTCCGTAAAGCGATTAACGCGATACACAGGTAAGCCACCAAACGAACCTGCCAAGTCTCCTTGTTCGATGTAGCCGTAACCTGTGGCGGGATAAGTTGGTTTGACGCCTAAAGTGGCGATCGCATTTTCACTCGCTGCTACCAGTGTTGCCGCACAAAGTGTTTTTTGAAAGCTAACTTGGTTATCAATCCAAGGATCGGCAGGAAAGAAGCCAACAATCGCGTCTTCGCCGTAGCGTTTGGCAACTTCTAGCGTACTCCACGCCACTGCTGGGGCGGTATCACGTCCTTCGGGTTCGGCTAATAAGTTTTGCGCGCGTAAATCTGGTAATTGTTCTTGTACGCCCTGCCCTAGTTGAGTTGAAGTCACAACCCAAAGATTCTCCCAACTTCCTGCTAACGGCAAAAGCCGGTCAGCCGTTGCTTGTAATAAGCTTTTACCGCTTCCATCCAAGCTTAAAAATTGTTTGGGGCGCTGTTTGCGACTCAAAGGCCAAAACCGCTCTCCTTTACCCCCAGCTAAAATAACCGGTATCAGTGTGTTCATATTCTGTAACCGTCAATTTGCATATCTTAAGAAAGTTTACCCACAACGCTGGCGATCGCAAGGATTTTCATGACACAAAGCGAGCGGTGAGTAGATAGTGGCTAGTGGGAAAGTGGGAGAGATTTAATGATTGTTATTCTTTACTACCCGCCTACCCGCTCTCACTCTCGATAGCTACCACAATCGGTTGGTAGGGAAACACTACTTGAGAAACCTTCTAGAGTTAACAGTCGGTCGCTAAGATCAAGAAAGATGAAGTTTGTTAACAGTGCGATTGCGCTCCGCGCAGCGCAACAACTTAACGGCAATTTTCTTCTGATAACTTGGCAACATATCCTGCCCACTTTTATGACCACTTACATGGAAATTCCCTTAATTGGCAAACTGAAGCATCCACGTCGCTGGCTGATCGGGCTAGTAGCAGCTGGTGTTGTGGTCAGTGGTGGTACTTATGCGGTTGTAAGTCGAACAACACCCAGAATTAACGTTGCGGAACTGACAGTACCTGTAGAATCGCAAAACGTGACGTTACGCATTACGGCAAGTGGTAAAGTCGTACCGTTTCAAAGCGTAAACCTTAGCCCTAAAACCTCTGGACGATTAACCGCATTGAGTGTCGAGCAAGGCGATACAGTTCAACAAGGGCAAATCATTGCGCGGATGGATAATGCTGAACTGCAAGCCCAACTCGCACAAGCACGGGCTAACTTAGCTCAATCTCAAGCTCAACTCGACCAAGCCTTAGCAGGAAGCCGCCCTGAGGAAATCGCGCAAGCTCGCGCACGACTTGCACAAGCTGAAGCTCAACTCAACCAGGCGCGTACCGGAAATCGTCCTGAAGAAATCGCACAAGCCCAAGCACAAGTAGATGCTGCCCAAGCGCGAGTCAGTTTGACAAGTAGCCGCGTGCAACGAAATCGTACACTATATCAAGAAGGTGCAATTTCGCAAGATCGGCTTGATGAAGTTATTGCAGACGATCGCAGCGCGCAAGCAGCATTGCAAGAAGCCCAACGACGCTTAGCTCAACTGCAAAGCGGTAGCCGATCTGAAGAAATCACTCAACGCCAAGCCGCAGTCAATGAAGCTCGTGCAGCCTTGAGACAAGCGCAAAGTGGCTCGCGCCCTGAAGAAATAGCCCAACGTCGCGCTGCTGTTGCTGCTGCGGCCAGTCAAGTTCAAGCAATCGAAGTACAATTAGAAGATACAATTATCCGCGCTCCTTTCGATGGAATCGTGACGCAGAAATATGCAACCGAAGGTGCGTTTGTCACACCAACAACCTCAGCTTCGAGTACAGCATCAGCCACTTCGACATCAATTGTCGCGATCGCCCGTGGTTTAGAAATCTTGGCACAAGTTCCCGAAGTAGACGTCGGACAAATTAAGCAAGGACAAGCGGTAGAAATTGTTGCTGATGCTTATCCCGACCAAGTATTCAAAGGTCGCGTCCGCTTGATTGCCCCAGAAGCTGTTGTCGAGCAAAACGTTACTTCTTTCCAAGTGCGTATTGCCTTAGAAACTGGCACGCAAGAACTGCGCTCAGGAATGAATGTCGATGTGACTTTTCTTGGGGAACAAGTACCGAATGCCTTAATGGTTCCTACCGTGGCAATTGTAACCGAACAGGGTGAAACGGGTGTCCTTGTGCCTGGAAACAATAATCAACCGATCTTTCGTCCAGTAACAATTGGACCTAGCTTGCAAGACCGCACGCAAATTTTATCTGGATTGAACGAAGGCGATCGCGTGTTTGTCGATCTTCCGGAAAGGCAACGACCAAGACAGAACGAATCAGGAGTGGGTGAGTAGTTGCACTATAGCTAAGAAGATGAGTTACTACCCATTACCAATTACTTATTACCAATTTACCAATAATGGACATACTTGAAAGCGTTAAAATGGCATCAAAAACGTTGCTAGCGAATAAGCTACGCAGCACGCTGACGATGTTAGGTATCATCATCGGTAATGCGTCAGTGATTGCAATGGTGGGTATCGGTGAAGGCGCGCAGCGTTTCGTTTCTGGACAGTTTGAATCGTTAGGAACCAACGTACTATTTATCGTCCCAGGCAACCGTGACGCGCAACGGACGACGGTTGATTTACCAAAAACGTTAGTTCTAGAAGACGCAGAAGCGATCGCTACTCAAGTCCCGACAGTCGGCGCAGTTGCCCCACAATTACACTCGCGCGAACTTGTCACCTACCGCAACCGTAATACGTATAGCTTGATCGTCGGTACAAACCCCGATTTTTCTGTAGTCCGTAGTTTTGATGCGCAGCGCGGTAGATTTATCACCGACCTTGATGTCAAGCGCAATAACCAAGTCGTTACGCTGGGCGTCGATTTAGCCGAACGTCTCTTTGGCAATCAAGATCCTGTTGGTCAGCAGGTGCGAATTCGTAATATCAGCTTCTTAGTTGTCGGTGTGATGGAAGAAAAAGGCTCGGTTTTAGGAACAAACTATGACGACAGCGCCTATATTCCTGTGACGACAATGGCAAGCCGGATTATCGGCGAAAATTCTCCCTATGGTGTGAACTTGACGTTTATTTCCGTATCCGCCCAAAGCGAGGCCAGCGTTGATGCAGCACAGTTTCAAATTACCAACTTGTTACGATTGCGACACAATATCACCCGCGAGGATGATTTTAGCGTTCAAAGCCAAAAAGACGTCTTAGAAATTGCAGGTACAGTCACAAGCGCTTTGACGCTCATGCTAGCCGCGATTGCAGGAATTTCCTTGTTAGTCGGCGGTATTGGCGTCATGAATATTATGCTCGTATCCGTTACCGAAAGAACGCAAGAAATCGGATTGCGTAAAGCGATCGGTGCGACGCAGGATGATATCTTAATTCAATTTTTGATTGAAGCGGTGATTCTTTCTGCTGCTGGTGGTGTACTCGGTACAGTGTTAGGAGTTGGTGGAGTTTTATTGATTGGAGTTTTCACTCCGTTTCAAGCAGGCGTTTCACCCGTGGCGATCGCGCTTGCGGTTGGCGTTTCTGGTGGAATTGGCATTATTTTTGGTGTTGTTCCTGCGCGTCGCGCTGCCCAACTCGATCCAATTGTTGCTTTGAGAAGTGCTTAACTCTACAATTCTAAACTTTGGATAAGAAGCTAATTCGTAAAGTATTATCAACTGATGGCAAAAAACGACTTCTTGCGCGATGTTTGGTACTACGCCTTACCTGGAGGCTCACTCAAACGCGGAGCTATGGTAGCAAAAACTTTGCTTGGTGAGCCAATCGTTTTCGCACGCAGCCGTGAAGGTAAAGTGTTTGCGCTCCGCAACATCTGTCCCCATCGCGCAGTGCCACTAAGCTATGGACGATTCGACGGACAAGAAATCGAATGCTGCTATCATGGCTGGCGTTTTGACCAAACTGGACGCTGTAAAGAAATTCCCGCATTAATCGAAGGCGATTCCCTCGATCTCAAGCGCTTTCAAGTCAAGCAGTATCCCGTACGCGAAGTGCAAGGCAACATTTGGATTTACATGGCATCGAACGAGCGCAAGGCACTGCCAGCAACAGATATGGAAGTTCCCGTAGTGCCTTTTTTTGGTGACAAATCGTATCAATTAGTTGTCACATTGCACTTTCCATGTTATTTAGATCATGCAATTATTGGTTTAATGGACCCCGCACATATATCATTTGTTCATCGTTCTTGGTGGTGGAAATCAGGGCGATCGCTGTTTGAAGAAGTCAAAGCCTTTGACCCCTCACCGTATGGCTTTACGATGCGGCGGCACAAAATTCCTAACGTCGCACTGGGTTATCGACTCATTGGCGGTGGCGCACCAGAAACTGAGATTTCGTTTCGTCTCCCTGGCGTCCGCATAGAACATGTCAGCACCGAACACCATAATGTCTGTAACCTCACCGCTGTCACTCCCCTATCAGAAACCGAAACCGAAGTCACAACGCTTGTCTACTGGACAACACGCTGGATTACTGCAATCAAACCGCTAATTAAACCTTTTGTCCGAGCATTCCTCGACCAAGACCGTCAAGTCGTCATTAAACAGCAAGAAGGCTTGAAATACGATCCGACATTACTCCTCATTCGCGATGCTGACACACAAGCACGTTGGTACTATCAGCTGAAAGCCGAATTTACCCGCGCTGCCGCCGAAGGTCGCCCGTTTAACAACCCAGTAAAAACCCAAATTTTACGTTGGCGATCTTGATATAAAAGGTCGGGAGTCAGAGTTATCTCTACGTAAACTCTTCCTGAAATCTTAGTCACTTTATGACCTTTATTAAGGACAACTACCTGCATGGAACACAACTCACCACACTCTACCGTAGCAATTGCCCAACGTGATCGAGGCAATACTCCTGCAAAGACAATAGTCCGCCTAGAAAACGTCTCCAAAATCTATGGTGTAGGAGAAACGGAAGTTCGAGCGCTATCAGACGTTAACTTAACAGTTGAACAAGGCGAGTACTGCGCGATCATGGGCGCTTCCGGTTCAGGAAAATCGACTGCCATGAACATTATCGGTTGTCTCGATCGCCCAACAGACGGTCACTATTACTTAGATGGCGTTGATGTCGCCGATTTGAGCGATACCGAACTCGCACACATCCGCAACCGTAAAATTGGATTTGTCTTTCAACAATTTCACCTGCTACCGCAATCAACTGCACTAGAAAACGTCATGCTACCGATGGTATACGCGGGTATTTCGACAGCAGAAAGACGCGATCGCGCCGCTGAAGCGTTACGACGTGTTGGCTTAGAGAAACGACTGAATAACCGACCGAATCAGCTTTCCGGCGGACAACAGCAACGAGTTGCGATCGCACGTGCCATTGTTAATCAACCTGTACTACTGCTTGCTGACGAACCAACAGGCGCGCTTGACTCAAAAACAACGCAAGAAGTGTTAGAAATCTTCGGTACACTCAACGCCAGCGGTATCACAATCGTCATGGTGACACACGAACCCGACGTCGCCCGCAAAACACAACGCATTGTCTGGTTTAAAGACGGCGAAGTTATCCATTCGCACTTGACTCCCGCCGACATCAACCGAGTTGCCACCTCTTAGCGATTGGAGGTTAGAGGTTTTCTCAGTCTTGTTCCTTCTTGAGTCCACGCAGGTGGACTTTGTTCATAAGCCGCGAATTTATTCGCTAGGCGACATTAATCTACAACCGCCAACGAGTCAGCGATCGCCGATTTCTATGCTGCTTCTGCTTGTTGTTGCGCTTGCTGTTGACGAGTCGTTTCAATCAATTGTTCGAGTTTAGGTGTTAACTGACTAGGCTTTAACTCTTCTGCGGCAATCACTACTGCCGTTCCAATAATGCCTTGCAAACCCGAAGTTGCTGTTTTCAGCAGCGTACCAATTACCGAACTAACCGTAGTCGAACTTACCCAAATGAGTAAAGATAAGTAGGCAGCCTAGATAATTAAACCGAGAATTGCTCCCAGAAGGCGATCATGCATAAAACTCAGTTTAACTGCCAAAAAACAGGCTGCAAATAACGTAATAATGAGCGTTCCTAAGGCTCTTAACCCAACTACTATCCCAATCTTATCGATTTTGGTATCCAAATCTTCAACGTCAGGTGCTGGTTCTGATTCTGGATAAGAAATTCCCAAAGCAATAAAGAAATTACCTAAAAGTAATTGGAAAGCAAAAGCTAGTAAAACTCCTGCGATTTAAACTAAAAAACCTTGTGAACCTGAAAAGGTAGGTGAACTATAGTTTGAGGCTGTTGTTTGTTCAAAGGCAACAACTGTTACCAGATGTTGATGCATAATCATTCGTCGTATCGTTACCAATTATTTTTTATATAATTTCTACTCACAACTTGCGCTCTTTCTGATAATAGAGAATTATAAACTTCGGATGTATTAAAGAATACAAGAAGCTTTTAAGAATTATGTTGTATATAAACTAAGCCCGCTGATACGGGCTTATACAAAGCACAACTAATTAAAACTTCGTAAATCTAAGGTGTTTAGAGGCTTGACGTTTTACCGGTTTGTGCTTGAGTTTCAATTGGTTTGATATTGGTGTAACCCATGTTGCTAGCGATCGTCCGAAAAATGGAAATTTGATCGTCAAAGTCAAGTGCTTCGATTTGTGATAACAGATCGTTGATAGCTTCTGTAGGTTGATAATCACCTGGCATACCTACTACGGTATCGCCCATTGCTTGCGCCCACGCATACCAAACCATTAACTGATTGTTCTCTTTCAAAGCACCGTAAGCGTGTGAATATTCTGTATCTTCGCGGTTCACAATCTGCCGCATAATCGCTAATTGCTCGTCGTTAGATAGCTTATAGTAGTCTCCTAATAGCATTGGTGCTAATTCTGGATCAGTTGCAGCGGGAGCAGCTGGGGTAATTGAGCTACCCATATTTTTATAAACTAAATAAAACCAAGCTAGTTTTGCGTCTGTTTCTAACCCATCAAAAGCTTGGACTACCTTTTGTGTTTCGTCACTTAATGCTTGGGGCTGATTCGTGTTTGGGCTAGAAGTCATAGCTTATCTCCAGAATTTAAAATTGGTCTAGCATCAGGAGTAACAGAGTTTATGATTGCAAATCGCCCTCCAAGAGAGAGAGTTTAACTTTTTATATACGCACGTATTTCTTGAAATAGAGAGACAAAATCTATCTCAATGAGGTTATGGAAGTGTAGTAGCACTCTGGTACGATCGCAGCATACTTAAAAATATTTCCATAGGAGACGCTTATGGCTGACGAAGAATTAAAACCTAACCCTAGCGAAGCCGTTACTCAAGAAGCCCAACTTGCCGCAGAAAATATGGCAGCAGGCAAAGAAGAAGCCCCGAATATAGACTTTGACGCTGATTACGCCGCTGCACAGCAAATGAGTGTGAGTGATATCGATCGTACAGAAGCGGGAGCGCAAGCAGCTGAAGAAGCAACCGCACCACAGTTTGAAGTATCGCAACAGCAAGAAAGTAAGACTGAAGCACCAGCAACCGGCAATCCTGACGATTACAAACAAATGGCACAAGAAAGTGCAGCGGCTGCTGAACCAGTTTCTGAAGTTTCTGACGATCTCCTCAAGAAAGCTCTTGATTTAGGTAAAGCTGGTAACTCTTAGTCAACTATATTCTATTAAGTAGGTGGACATAATTAAATATCACACGTAACACTTGTCAGGTAATAGGTAATGGGTAATGGCTAGTAGAGACTCTTTCCAATGACCAATGACCAGTTACCAAATACCTGCCCTTAAGTTATGTTTATTTTTACCCACTTACTTAGAACTAATAACTATTACTAGTTTCTAAGTTGTATTTGCTCAACTATTCTTTAGTTGAGTATTAATTGTATCAGTTAAGCAATACTTCGTTGCTCAACGAATAGGAATTTATCATTTCTTCAGTCGTATGTAGTGCCATTACCGCTGATAACAACTCCTGCGGCTGCGATACTAAAAAATCTGGGTTTTGCTCAGCTAAAACTTCCGCGGAATTAAATCCCCAAGTTACAGCGATCGCCTTAACGTTACTTTTTCTCGCAGCTTCAATATCTCGTGTTTCGTCACCTACATAAATAATTTGTTCGCGATTTATTTTTCTTTGTTTGATTAAATTATTGATAATTTTACTCTTACCAAAAAGCGTGGTTCCTGAGTAAACAAAATCGAACAAATGTTGCCATTCATTTTTCTCAAGAAATTCTCCGATATTTTCTTTGGAATTAGAGGTAACAATTCCCAACTGATGCCCTCTAGAACTTAATTCGTACAAAACATCCTTAATTTCACTAATGGGTTTGATGTTCTTGATTTCTTTATTAAGTTCGGCTCTAACTTTCTTAATCAGAAAAGGCAGCTTTAAAATTGATATTCCTGATTGCTTAACAATTTCTCGCGAACTTAAGTTTTTGAGTTTGTCAAGTTCACCTTGAGTTGTTTGTTTATAGCCAAATTCTAAAGCTAAACGATTTGTAATATCAACAATTACATCAATCGTGTTGGCTAATGTACCATCAAAATCAAAAATAATCACTTTCGCTGTCATTATGGGGCGCGTTTTACTGTTGGCTTGTGGACATAATCGCTGCGCCCTGTAAATTTGCTTTGGCGTTTCGCCGCAACATCTCTGGTTTAATTCGCCGTAGTGCTGAAGCTGGAAATCGCTTATCCCACTCGGCGTCAGAAATTTCAGCAAGTTCTGCAAGTGTAGGTGAAATATTCCAGGGATAGGGCTGAAATTCCACTACATCTGTTTCTTTAGCAAACCGCTGATTCCAGGGGCAAACATCTTGGCAGATATCGCAACCCGCAACCCAACCATGAAGTTGCGCTGCTACTGCATCGGGTAGTTCTTCACTCCGATTCTCAATTGTATGATAAGCAATGCAACGATTTGCATCAACAATAAAAGGTTGTGCGATTGCATCTGTAGGACAAGCATCAAGGCAACGAGTACACGTACCACAGTGTTCGGTGTGTGGCTGGTCAGGAATTAAACTTAAATTAGTCAGTACCTCACCTAAAAATACCCAAGAACCATATTTGCGGGTAATCACATTGCCATTCTTGGCGATCCAACCGATTCCAGCTTGTTGCGCCCAGACTTTATCTTGCACTGGACCTGTATCCGCATAGTAACGCGCTTTGATGCCTTCGGCTTGTGCTTCTAACCAAGTACTGAACAACTTTAATTTTTTGTGTAAAACCTTATGATAATCCCTTCCCCAGCCATAGCGCGATATTTTTGCATATTTAGCTTCTTGAGGGCGTTGGTGGGGAGTGTAGTAGTTTATGGCAACACAAATGAGCGATCGCACGTCTGGCATAACTAATTTGATATCCTGTCGCTTGGGGTTTGCCATCCATGCCATATCTGCTTGATAACCGAGTGCTAACCATGCTTGCAGATACTGTGGTTCTGTAACACCTTGATCTACAGCGGCAATTCCTACTTGATGAAATCCCAACTCTAAGGCTTTTTGCTTGATTTGAGTTGTATCGATACTCATCCTCTTCGATACTAGATACTTGCTTCTACGCTAACACTCCTCGACTTATTCATTTTTTTTATCACTTCTGAAGCGACTGACATCGGTAGATAAGCCTTTGTGTAGTAGATTTCAAGCTCGATTTATATGTTTAACATTGCTGAATTGTTTCATTTGTAAATTTTATTTGCGTTCTGTAAAGAAACGTTGCATACTAGAAATCAAGGAGGAGAGATTCATGCATACAACCTAATCCTTGTCAAGAATCTCTAGAGCAGACATGACATACACAACCGAGTCAGCTTCCATATTTTCTTCTAACCGCTTCGACTCTAGCACCCAGTTCGCTGACGCCGTGCCTGCAACCATAGCTTTATTCAAGCGCCTCAGTGTGGACGATCAGCTAGCGTTACTTTGGTACGCCTACACCGAAATGGGGCGTTCGATTACACCCGCTGCCCCTGGTGCTGCGCGTTTACAATTAGCCGAAGGGCTACTCAGCCAAATTAAAGCAATGTCTCACGCTGAACAATTACAGGTTATGCGTGATTTAGCTGCAAACAGAAACACCGCAATCAGCCGTGCTTATGGAGTGTTGAGCACAAATACTAAGCTTGCTTTCTGGTATGAGCTTTCTGTATTAATGGATCGCGGTATTGTTGTACCGATGCCCCCTGGATACCAACCTTCTTCAGCCGTTACCGAAGTCTTAGAAGCAATCAAGTCGCTTGATTTTGGTCAACAAATCACGGTGTTGCGTAGCACGGTCGTTGATATGGGCGTCGATCCTTTAGCCGACTAGCTCAAGTCGGGTTGAGCGCCACAAAATTTTCCCTTCCGTTACTGTTCTCTAATACAATCGACTTTATAAGGGCAGGATCATTCCCTGCTCTTTTTGTTTTGTAACTTTTGCCTGCCAAATAAGAACTTGTCTTATGAAGCCTGAATCTACTTCCTCAGCTAATGATTCTTCAGAACGCTCGATTAGCATTGAGGGTATTACTGAACCAACGATATTGCGCTACTTTGAAACGCTCAACGCAGGTGACTTTGATGCAACTGCGACACTCTTTGCTGGCGATGGCACACTTAAGGCACCTTTTGAATCTCTGATTATAGGACGAGAGGCGATCGCTGCTTACCTTCATAAAGAAGCACAAGACATGATTCTCTCACCAACTCAAGGAGTCATTGAGCCGCAAGAAGATGCAATCAAGGTACAAGTTGCCGGAAAAGTGCAAACTTCTTGGTGCGGTGTTAACGTCTCTTGGACATTCGTACTCGATCAGCAACGCAAAATTGTTGCTGCTACTGTCAAATTGCTTGCTTCGCCGCAAGATTTATTAGCAATGCAGCGTCCTAATTCATAAATGCTATTAAGCGACGAGGGATTGCGCGAGTGATCGCATTAACATTTGACGTCCTAAATCTACGTCACGTTCAGCACATTGCCAGTCGGGGTGTGCCGTCATTAACAAGCTTTCTAAACTTTCTTGGTCAAATAGATGCCATACCGATATCGCTTCGCCATCAACTTCTACGGCGTAGCAGTTTGAGCTAATGCAGTGAATTGTAAAACTACTTGCAGTCCGCGTGATTTGCATTTGCTGTTGTGGTTGTAACGCGCGGAACTGACGAATCGTTTGTTTGAATTCGCTCATTGATGACACGATTAGCCCTGGAATCGCGATCGCGCTTGTATCGGCATCACCATTGACCGTAATCCAGTAGTGCCGTGCTGGGTCAATTCCTAATAACCAGGGCGATTCATCGTCTAGGCGATATCGTGGTGCTAAAGAAAGTGATGGTGTCATAACAACAGCTTGAATAACTTGATTTACAACCAACTGCCAGTAAGCACTTACTCTGCGTCGAGTAGAATGTTGCTTACCATACTGTGTCCAGTAATATCAAGTTTTCAATAAAAACTTGTATTTATAAACTCTTTTTAATAAAAGTTATAATAATAATTAATGAAGCGTTGGCAGAAATCAAAAACATCTTTTAATACACCTATAGGCAGATCTTTTTTACCTCCTTAGGTATGATTTAATACTTTACCTATAAGTATTTGCTAGTAAAAACAGAAAAACTCGACCATGTGATCGCCGTTTTGACCGCTAGCACAAGCGCCGAGAGTTATAAATTATAGAAATGCTGAAAAGGGAGATAGGAGCAGCACAGCTTCAATGCATAATTGTGACTCGTCTGCTTATCTTCTTGCGGATCTTTATCCTACCAAGCCAGAACGCAATGCCCGAACCGCAGCTTGAGTACGGTCATCAGCGCACAGCTTATTGAGGATGTTACGCACGTGTGTTTTTACTGTGCCGACTGTAATATACAACTTCTCGGCAATCACCGCATTACTGCAACCTTCGACGATCAGTTGCAAGACTTCAAGTTCGCGTTCGGTAAGTGGGTACGCAGCGATCATTTGGTCATATTCTGCATCAGCCGCATTGATCGCAACTGTCTTACTCTCCGCCGTAACTGGTTCAGCAATTTCCGGCGTTTCTCTTGCTTGTTGTAGAACAATCCGCGCGATCGCTGGATCAATCCACGAGTTACCACCATGCGTCACGCGTAACGCTTCTAGCAAGTTGTCAAAGCTAATATCCTTCATGCAATAGGAGTCCGCACCCGCAGCAAAAGCTGCTAGAACAGCTTCTTTGTTGTCGCGTAAAGTTAAAATCAATACCTTAGTATGACTATCATCTTCACTATCTTGACTGGCTTTAATTTGCCGCGTGAGTTCAATACCATCTTTGTCAGGTAAACCAATATCAATGATCGCAATATCAGGATGACTTGTTTGTAACAGTTTTAGCCCTTCACTGGCGTTAGCTGCTTCTCCAATCACTTCAATTTCCTGTCGCTGTTGCAGGGCTGTACGAATACCCACGCGGGTGAGGTCATGGTCTTCAATTAGAGCAACACGAATTTTATTCATTGTCAACAACCGCTTCTACCATTTTTAAATTTAAAACCGAAGTTACTAATCTGACAGGACTAGTGTAGTTAAAATCACCCATCAACAGAAGTAGAGATTTCTCTAATCTAGAGCAATTTAATGGCGAATTTGTAGAGTTTTCCCAAAATGCCGTCTCAACAAGCTGTAGTCCAAGGTTTGCGCTGACCAAAGTATAAAAAATGTATTATTAATTACTTTTTTTCGCGATTGTCGAAGCACATCAACAATGCTAAGAAGTAAACTTGTCTTACACCATCATTGAGTAAGCTGAACTTGTGGGAGAAACTCCAATTGCCATCATTAGTTTCTATGCAAGCGCTGGCGTTTGCTACTAAGTCTTGTGGAGATTATTGTATCAATTTGAGAAGAGAACAGACCAAGTAGAACTAATAGCAGCTAGCAGCGGCTAAAACAAAGCATTCCTTAATAATTGTCTGTGTATTAGCAGTTCAGTCATTTATGTTGAATTGTAGCTACTTTTCTAGTATTAACAACAGTACGCAAGGCGATCGACTCATTCTGCGCAGCGTGCCAAGTATATCAGGTTGTCAAAGTTGATGGTCAAGTTACCAAACTGCTCAAATTGCAGCTAAAGATGACGACAGCATTATATCGTTGCATAAATTAATAAAAACTTTACATATGGATACTATACATGGAGACGATCGCCAGTCGATGGCAGTAGAGCAAGGATGGGGATTTACCAAAGCACTACATCCAGAAGACCGCAATCGTTATACGATGCAACAATGTTTAGCGATCGCCAAAGGGCAACCTTACGAAATCAAGTATCGCTTACTCGCTGCGGATGGTCACTATCACTGGTACAGCGAACAAGGGACACCAGTGATTGCAGCAGGTCAAATTCAAGATTGGATCGTGAGTTGCACTCCCTACCACGAAGAACTAGCCAATTCTACCGTACAGCCATCCGAAGAACCTTTAAAAGCTCTACAAGAAAGCGAACAGCGCTATCGTTCGCTTGTGATTGCGACATCACAAATTGTGTGGACAACCGATGCCGAAGGTAGAGTAGACGATATACCAGCTTGGCGCGCGTACACAGGTCAAACCGTCGCCGAAGTCAAAGGCTGGAGTTGGTTAAGCGCCGTACATCCCGAAGACCGCGATCGCACTGCTTTGACGTGGAATCGCGCAGTACAGCAAAAAACGCTTTACGATACCGAATATCGGATTCGCGGTGCCGATGGCAACTATCGTTACTTTTGGGCGCGGGGCGTACCCGTCATTGCCGAAGATGGTTCAATTCGCGAATGGGTAGGTATTTGTGCTGATATTCACGAGCGCAAGCGTGCGGAAGAAGAACTGAGAATTAGTGAAAAGCGCTATCGTAACTTAGCGAATGCAATGCCTTTGATTGTCTGGACAGCACAACCCGATGGCACGATGGATTACTACAATCAATGGTGGTTTGACTATACCGGATTGACACCTGAGCAAAGCGCTGGGTTGGGATGGCAAGCGATTATTCATCCTGATGATTTAGCCGAGTGTCTTAACCGCTGGAACTATGCAGTCAGTACGGGGACTTTCTACGAAATTGAATATCGTTTCCGGCGTCAAGATGGTGTCTATCGCTGGCACATCGGTAGAGCCGTACCTGTACGCGACAATGACGGACAGATTATATCCTGGGTGGGAACTGCGACAGATATCGACGATCGCAAACGCTTTGAGGAAGCCCTTAAAGAAAGCGAAGCTCGCTTCCGTAGTATGGCAGACAATGCGCCTGTCATGATTTGGGTATCTGGAACCGATAAGCAGTGCAATTGGTTTAATCAACCGTGGCTCGACTTTACAGGACGTAGTATGGATATGGAAGTAGGTGACGGTTGGGCGCAGAGAGTTCATCCCGACGATAAAGAACTGTGTTGGCAAACTTACTTAGAAGCCTTTGCGGCGCGTCAGCGCTTTGAGATGGTATATCGGCTCCAACGTGCTGATGGCGAGTACCGCTGGTTAGTTGATACAGGTGTACCGCGCTTTACACCAAACGGTGAGTTTGCAGGGTATATTGGCTCTTGTGTTGATGTCACCGAGCGCAAGGCAACTGAAGAAGCATTAAAACAGCGCGCTGAGGAATTGACTTATTTAACAAAAATGTTGGCAACTACTAATGCTGCTTTAGAAAAGCGCAACCAAGAACTAGATCAATTTGCTTATGTCGCCTCGCACGATCTAAAAGCACCCTTAAGAGCGATCGCCAATCTGTCGCAGTGGATCGAAGAAGATATCGCCGATCAACTCAGTGCCGAAAACCGCCGTCAAATGGAATTGTTGCGCGGGCGCGTCCATCGGCTAGAAGCCTTAATTGACGGCTTGTTACAGTACTCGCGTGTCGGACGCACAGCAACCAAATCTGAATTAGTGAACGTTCAAGCGTTGCTCAATGAAGTACTAACAATGCTCGCACCTCCACCAGAATTTACAATTGCGATCACCACAGAAATGCCGACACTGCACGCACAAAAGTTACCCTTATTTCAAGTATTCAGCAATCTCATTAGTAATGCAATCAAACATCACAACCGACTCAACGGTAACATCACAATCGCGGCAACAGACAAAGAAGATTGTTATGAATTTACCGTAGCTGATGATGGTCCAGGAATCGCACCTGAGTACCACGAAAAAGTGTTTGGCATCTTTCAAACCTTAGAAGCTCGCGATAAAGTCGAAAACACGGGTGTTGGGCTTGCGATTGTCAAAAAAATCATTGAAAGTCAAGGAGGACGAATTTATATTACTTCGCAAGCAGGTCAAGGAGCCACTTTTCACTTTACTTGGCTAAAGTAGCGACGACTTCTCAATTTCTACACCGAACTATTCCTCTGTTATGACCAACCCAAACGCGATCGCCGGTACGCACAACATCAGTAGCGATCATTGCTTCTTGCACCGCACTTGATTTAGCAACATACGTTAACGCCGCAAGGAGGTGACGCATTGACTCAAATCGATAACTCTACGCTTGCTGTCTTGATTGGTATTGCTACACTGGTTTTACTAGCGATCGCCAAGCAAATACAGGTATCGGATTAGCAATTGTCAAGAAAATTGTTGAAGGTCAAGGAGGTAGTATTTGGGTAGAATCTCAAGTAGGACAAGGCGCAACGTTTCACTTGACTTGGGTAAAAGAGCAAAACTAAGTAATAAGAAATATCTCTAAAGCATTAAGTCTTTATTGTCAATAACAGAAATCTGGCTAATGATTGAGGCAGATTAACAAATTAGCAGCAAAAATTAAATTAAATTGTACTCAATAATGAATAACAAAATGACAAACATCCTACTTGTTGAAGATGACGAAGTGGATGTAATGAATGTCAAGCGTGCGTTTAAAAAGAATAACATTACCGATCCACTTTATATGGCGGCTAATGGTTTAGAGGCGTTAGCGCTTCTGCGTGGGGAAGGCGATGCGCCGATTCCTCGCGAATGGCGGCTTGTGCTTCTTGACTTAAATATGCCAAAAATGAATGGCATCGAATTTTTACACGAGTTACGTGCTGATCCCGAACTGCGTTTTACTCCGGTGATTGTTCTGACAACATCGAATGAAGACCGCGACAAAGTAGAAGCTTACAACCTAAATGTAGCGGGATACATCCTCAAGCCTGTAACGTTTGCCAATTTTGTCGAAGCCGTCGCCACCTTAAATAAGTATTGGACACTGAGTGAAATACCCTAAGTAGTGTAGCCAGCACGGTTGGTAAAAATCGAGGAAAGTTGTGAAAACCCGAATCTAAAAACAAAGAAATGCGTCTGAATACACGCTATACCAAAGACAGAAAAATTTGTTTTAACGAAGCAGGGTTCAACAAGCGTGACGATTGTCAATCTCAACACTTGAACCAAAGCTCTGCACTGCTCATCCCCGCTCAATCTCCGATAATAACTATGGAAGAAACTGTAAAAATTCTAATAGTTGATGACGATGAAGTCGATCGGATGGCAGTACGCCGAGCGCTTAGAGCCGCTGGGATGCAAACTGAAATATTAGAAGTCAGTGATTGTGCAGAAGCGATCGCGACGCTGCAAACGCAAGATTTTGATTGTGTCTTCCTTGATTATTGTTTGCCCGACGGTAACGGTCTAAATTTAGTACAGCAGCTACGCGCGTTGGAAATTACAGTTCCTTTAATCGTACTCACAGGACAAGGCGACGAACAAATCGCCGTACAACTGATTAAAGCAGGCGCACACGACTATCTTTCTAAAGCCAAGATCTCACCAGAAAATTTAGCTCAAGTTCTGCGCCAAGCAATTCGCGTCTACCGTGCTGAACAAGCAGCAGCGATCGCCAACGAACGTTTAAGAGAAAGTGAGGAACGTTACCGCCTAGTTTTAGAAGGTGCAAATGATGGAATTTGGGATTGGCATTGTGCGACCGATGAAGTGTATTGTAATGATCGCCTGCTCGAAATTTTAGGCGTGTCGCGCTCAGAATTTGACTGCACCACCACCGCATTTCTGCAACGGATACATCCAGAAGATTTACCGCGAGTCCGCGAAGTTATCCGCAACCACTTGACAAATAATGAAAATTGTGAGACAGAATTACGATTTGTTCGCAGTTCAGGAGAATATCGTTACTGTTTAGCACGAGGTAAAGCACAGCGCGATGCTAATAACTGTCCGATTCGTATGTCAGGGGTCATTAGCGACATTACCGAACGCAAGCAACTCGAAAACGCCCTACGCGAGAGCGAATCGCGATTTCGCTATCTCGCCGAATCAAACGTGCTGGGGATTATTGTGGCAGATATGCAAGGCAAAATCCTCGATGCGAATGATGCTTTTTTGCAAATGGTAGGTTACTCTAAGCAAGATATCGTTGCAGAAAATTTGTCTTGGAAAGCCATAACACCACCAGAATACGCAGAAATTGATCGCCAAGCCGCAGCCGAAATGCGATCGTCGCGCATTCTCACACCGTTTGAGAAAGAATTTATCCGCAAAGACGGTAGTCGCGTCTCGATTCTAATAGGCGGGGCGTTGATTGATAGTGTTAAGGAAATTGGCATTTGTTACGTATTAGATTTAAGCGATCGCAAGCGTTCCGAAGCTGAAATCGTCAAACTTAACCGCGACTTAGAACTACGCGTCAACGAATTACAAACGTTGTTTGATGTCATTCCAGTGGGAATTGCGATCGCGCAAGATCCAGAATGTCATTATATTCGACTTAACCCCGCACTTGCCAAACTCCTTCATCACCCCATTGACGCTAACGCTTCTAAAAGCGCGCCTCCGGAGGAACAACCAGCTTTCAAAATCTATGCGGATGGTCGAGAAATTACCGCCGCCGAGTTACCCATGCAATACGCTGCTGCAAACGGCGTCGATGTTTTAGAGCAAGAAATAGACGTTATTACAGATAACAATTCTGCAATTAAGCTTCTTTCTTATGCGGCACCATTATTCGACGAGCAAGGGCAATGTAGAGGTAGTATTGGTGCATTTCTCGATATTACCGAACGCAAGCGCGTAGAAGAACAAGAACGCTTTTTAGCCGAAGCAAGCGCTTTACTCGGACTTTCGCTAGACTACCAAACAACCCTAGAAAATTTAGCTAATCTAATTGTTCCACAGCTAGCAGATTGGTGTACTATCTACTTAGTAGACGAAGACGGTACGCTAAGTCTAGCTGCACTAACGCACGCTGACCCAGAAAAAGTTAAGTGGGCAAAAGAAATCATCAGTCGTTATCCGCTTAACCCTGATGCGCTCATAGGAACACCCCAAGTTATTCGTAGTGGCAAGTCAGAGTTATACTCAGAAATTTCTGACTTTCTATTAGCAGGACTTGCGCGCGATACAGAACATTTAGAAATCTTGCGTCAAGTCGGTTTAAAGTCGCTCATATGCGTTCCGATGAAAGCCCGCGATCGCATGTTAGGGACAATTACCTTTTTCTCAGCAGAATCAGGACGTACCTATACCCAAGCCGATCTTGTTTTTGCTGAAGATATTGGACGTCGTGCAGGGTTAGCAGTTGATAACGCGAAATTATTTCAGCAGGCGAATGACATTGGCGAAAACTTGCGTCAAGCGCTAATTATTTTAGGCGAACAGCAGCAACAGTTGCGCGTATTGCAGCGCATTACAAATCTCCTGAATCAGCGTCTCACGAATTTACCAGGATTGCTACAAGTTATGGTGCGAGCAATCTATGACGGCATTAGCGATGCACAATTTGCCTTAATTTTATTGTATAATTCCGAAACCTCGCAACTTGAATTAACTGCGACAGCAGGTGTCGGTCGCGAAAGGTTGTTGTTGATGGAGTTGTTTGATAGTGGTGACGGATTTCTTAATCACGTCTTCCAAACAGGTGAAGCGCAACTATTTCAAGCAACAAAACCAAGAGATCGCCAACTCAAAACCTCTGGTGCAGAAGAACCCCAAGCGGTCGAGTTACCTGCTGCAATTCATGCGGTGGCGATCGAATCAGCATCAGCCGGACGATTAGGCGTTTTAGCAATTGGTAACTGGGAAAATCCAGAAGCTTTTGACGCAGAAGACCAAAATTTACTCATGGCTGTCGGCGAACAAGCCGCGATCGCCATCAATAATGCGCGGATGATTGGCGTTTTAGAAGAACGCGAAGAACGCTTAGCAATTCAAAACCAAATCTTAGCACGGCAAAACCGCGAACTCGAACTCAACCGCCAGCGCATTGAACAACAAAATCTGCAACTCATCGAAGCTGCACGACTTAAATCGCAATTTTTGGCAACAATGTCACACGAATTGCGCACGCCGATGAATGCCATTATCGGTTTTGCTCAAGTTTTACTGCGACAACGTACTGCATCGCTGAGTACTACGCAAGTCGAAATGGTCGAGCGCATCCTCAATAACGGTAAAAATTTACTCGCGCTGATTAACGATATTCTTGATTTATCTAAAATTGAAGCTGGACGCTTAGAACTTGTCCCAGAAGAATTTGACCTGGCGCAATTAATTAACTCAACTGTCGCTGAATTACAACCGCTTGCCGAACAAAAACAGTTAAAGTTGAACACTATGATTAATATTGACGACTCTCAGATCGTGAATGACAGCGTTCGCTTGCGGCAAGTACTTGTTAACCTGCTATCGAATGCGATTAAATTTACTGAAACTGGCTCAGTCGAAATTAGCGTTTGCGAACCTGCGCCAATGCAACTACTCCTCAGCGTTAAAGACACGGGTATTGGCATTGCTGAAGCAGATTTACCGTGCATTTTTGAGGAATTCCGGCAAATTGACCAGACAACAACGCGTAAGCATGGCGGTACTGGTTTAGGACTCGCCATTACAAAATCTTTAGTACAAATGATGCAAGGAACAATTTCTGTGGAAAGCAAATTAGGTCAAGGCTCTACATTTCAGATTACCCTGCCCCGACAAGTCATCTCTAAGGAGATAGGGTAAATCTGCATAGTTTCTGATAGGCTGGAATTAATAGAGCAATTAAAAATTACTTCTGAGCGCCAACCAAGTTTTCTTGACAAACTAAAAAATGTCTGGATGCGACATTATCGTCGTTGGAGCATCGGCGGGAGGCGTTGAAGCGCTAGAGCAACTTATTCGTCATTTGCCTACCAACCTACCTGCTGCAATATTCGTTGTGCTGCATATACCAGCACACAGCACAAGTGTACTACCAAGTATCCTTAACCGTTGTATTCAGAGAAAACACAAAAACAAATCTTTGCTCAAAGCCGTTCATCCTCAAGACGGTGCAGAAATTCAACACAATCACATTTATGTCGCGCCACCTGATTATCACCTACTCGTTAAAAATGGATACATTCATCTAGCACGCGGTCCTAGAGAAAACAGCCATCGTTCCGCAGTTGATCCCTTGTTTCGTACAGCCGCAAGAGTTTACGGACAAAGGGTTGTGGGAGTCGTTTTGTCAGGCATACTCAACGATGGGACAGCAAGTTTAGCCGTAATCAAGCAACTCTGAACTTGGCTTCTACTACGTCTCCCGTCGTCGCGATCGGTGCTTCCGCAGGTGGACTGAAAGCGCTTAGCGAAGTTTTATCCTCGTTAAGCACAGACTTTCCCGCAGCAATTACCGTATACAACACTTGTACCCCTATCATCCTAGCCAGATGGCAAGTCTTCTCAACCACCGTACAGCTTTAACGGTTAAGGAAGCAGAACAAGGCGAACAATTGTAGCTTTGCTTTCTCCCGCTGTGTTTATTCTTGAGGGTCTGTTGCCCTCCTTGATTGTCTTTTTTGACCAGCGCAACAGCGTCATCGTCACTCAATCCTAGTGCGGCAGCGGCTGCTTTGAGCGTCCCTTTCTTGGCGACTAACCAGCCTCAATGCCAACGACGACATTCTACTTTATCTAGTGTTGAGCTATAACGAGCTTTCAGGTCTTCACTGGAAAGATGGCGTTCTCGATGGGCTTTTCTTGTCATTTTTCCAGCTTAGCTTATCACTTGACTTTTTTCTGTCGATTTGGTGTGACTTGCTTATTTACCGCGTCCTACATGGCGAATGGCGGGATTGGGATTAGTGTTGTTTGCCTTGTTGTG
Organism: Chroogloeocystis siderophila 5.2 s.c.1; assembly: GCF_001904655.1. Taxonomy (NCBI): domain Bacteria; kingdom Bacillati; phylum Cyanobacteriota; class Cyanophyceae; order Chroococcidiopsidales; family Chroococcidiopsidaceae; genus Chroogloeocystis; species Chroogloeocystis siderophila. Next base: position 177,899 of record NZ_MRCC01000006.1, read on the forward strand.
GGTTGCATTTGGTGCGATGGCACAAGTTGTTTGGTTGCAATAGTGGTTGATTCCTATGCGCCCACAACTGTGGTTGCCCTTAAGTATTGCCTGTCTGCCTGTCTTCCTTGGTTTTTAGCGTCAGGTATTGCGCAGCAAGGAATTAGTGCTAAAAAAGCGCGAGTTGGTTGGTGGTTTGCCCAAAGCGTGATTTTGATTGGTGGCTTTTTGTTAACGCTGAACTTCCTGCCACAATTGGGTTTTATGTTTCTTTTGTTACCCTTATTCCCGCTATTAATTGCTGTTCTCTCATTTGTAGTGGCGCTGGTTGACGAAGCGTGGAGTTCTGCGCTGGCGAGTGCTTTGTTCTTTGGTTGGATTCTCGTCGCTGACTTTTCCCTAGCGAGTTAGCATCACATCAGCGCCCATAGTAAACGCGGGCGTTTCTTAAGCCAGAGTTGAGGAAAAATTGGTTCCATTGTTCGGCTAAAGCACGACTGGAAAAGGGTCCGACGCGGACGTGTGGTCCTCTTGGTTGCTGTTGCTGGCTGACGTCAATGACAACATTTTGTTGTAGTTGTCTAATTTGGTCAGCGATCGCTGGTAAACTTTCTTGGCGATCAGGAATGACGACAAAATATGACCGCGCATCACCAACAAACGCCGTGTCAGTACCCGTACTTAAATCGACAATCCGCGCTGTTACTCCAACCGATTTAAGTTCCTGAGCGCGTTGCTGGGCATTCGAGTTTTGCGCAAATGCTCCAGCTTGAACAACACGACGTCCATTGTACTGCCGCACAAAAGCTTGTGGTTCAAGTTGTTTGACTTGCTCTAGCGTTGGAGAAGTCACATCATCAACATAAACTAAATAGTTCAAATTTGTACTATCGGGATTGCTAAGCGCTGGTGGTGTATTCGATGATGGTGCTTGAAAATCAAATTCGCGGGGAACAAAAACTGATTGCGGTGGTAACGGCTCTTTTGCCAGTGGGACTGATGGTGGTGGTGGTAAGCGATCGACGACTGCAATATCCGCTAGTGCGGCTGTAGTCGTTGCAACGAACCACCCTCCCAATATTGTGGGAACAGGTACCGCGAGTAATGAGGTAGCAAGTTGAGCAAACAAACTGATATTGCGCGATTGATGAGGCTTGTTCATCTTTAGTTAGGCTAACAATGCTGAGATGGCAAATAGAAAATTAATTTAAATGATGTTAAATTAGACACTTTACAGCCAAAATTGGTTGCTTAGCGCATTTAAGTGAATAAATGTTACAAAAGCAAATTAGCGTTAGTTTGGGTATATTTCCAAGCGAGGTTTTGCTGATAAATTTAGTATTATTGATTTTTATTGATACTAAAATTTCAGTAAATATACAGTAGACCTCTGACACGAATTATAACTCGCCTCTAAATCCCGCACAAGTCAGGAACTTTAAGTAATTTAGAAGTCTCCCGCCCCCTCTGGCGCTCCAAGCTTTTTCGCCCCCCTAATACTATTTCACTAAATAAGAACTACAGTTAATTTCTCCCTCTGCACCCCTGCTTTCTCTGCTACCCATTTGTAGCAAATTTAAAGTGAAGTGGTATAAATCCACACTACTTGCGCTCACGCGCGGGAAGAACCTCCGCTGTAGGAACTGGCGTAGCTTGGGGGCGGTTTGCCAGGGATTTTGCTAGAACCGACCACTTGTGTACGCGGTAGCCGCCAATGCTGAGAGACAAGATTAAATTCATGCAGTGAGTGTCAGGCGAGAGCAAAGGTTAGATGCTGCTTTCGTTGTATTTGATCAGTGTTGCGATCGCTTTGACTAACGTCTCTAGCTCGACAGGTTTTGTGATATGTTGTTGAAATCTGGCGCGTAAAGCTTGTTGCTGATTGCAATCACTGGCGTAGGCAGTCAGTGCGATCGCTGGAATATCGCGTTGCTGTGAGCGAATATGTTGCATTAGCATATAGCCATCCATCTCTGGCATCCCAATATCACTGACTAATACATCCGGTTGAGAGTTCGTTAAAGCTACTACCGCCTCGTTTGTGGAAGTTGCTGAGATTACCGCTGCTCCTGCCTGTTCTAACACAAAAACAACAAAGTCTCTAGTATCAGTATCGTCATCAACCACTAAAACTTGAACGTTGTTTAAATTGGGTGGGAGTTCCGACGATTGGTGATTCTGATCGACTGTTGGTTCACTGCGTATGAGGGGAAGTTGTACTGTAAAAGTTGCTCCCTGATTTTCACCGCGACTTTCTACCTCGACTGTGCTGCCATGCAGTTCAACCAAGTGCCGTACGATCGCGAGTCCCAAACCCAATCCGCCAAACTTGCGCGTCGTTTTGCCATCATCTTCTTGGCGAAAGTAGTCGAATACAAGAGGCAAGAAATCAGGTTGAATGCCTTTTCCTGTGTCGCTGACTCTGATTTGAGCCTGATTGCGAACCTGTGTTAACTCTACCGTAACGCGACCGCCTGTAGGCATAAATTTGACCGCGTTAGAAAGCGGGTTCCACATCACTTGCTGTAAGCGCGTTGCATCACCGGAAACTTCTACATTAAAGTCAAGGTTTACCGTTAACTCGATTGATTTGGCTTCTACTGCTAGACGCACGGTTTCAATCGTTGCTAAGGCTTGTGCAGTCTTTGCCTCATCAAGCTTGCGGGTTTGCAGTAGCTTTGACCAACCAAGAATCGGATTCAGTGGCGATCGCAACTCGTGCGATAATACTGCCAAAAACTCGTCTTTAATGCGGTTAGCTTGTTGCAACGGCTCACAGCTTGCTGCAATGAAGTTGTCAAATTTGCCCGTTCCAGCGCCACTGCTACTTGGTCACTTGACACCTTGCACATTATCAGCTTCATCGCGTAGCGGCATCACTCACCCACTTGCCCAAAAGCGACTGCCATCTTTGCGGACGTGCCAGCGTTCGTTTTCACCTTGCCCTGCGTGTAGGGCGATGTGCATTTCCCGATCAGCTTGATTTTGCAGATTGTCTTCTGGCGTAAAAAGCAAACGACTCTTGCCGCAGTTCTCGTACCAAGTTTCTCATTGCTGGCTGTATTACACTGAGATGTTCTGCATTTAAGCAACGTATTAACTCAGTCACGATCAAGTTCTTTGTATCCATAAGCTTTGACTATTTTACAAAGAAAGTCTACCTATTGAGCGAGGGAGCCTATTTTTAGCAAAGACAACGCACAAAGTTACTGACTTATGCTATAAATGCCGACAAAGTGAATGCGATCACATTTCTGCAGTTTGACGCTTATAGCACCAAAAATCTTGTACTGCAAAGCTATGTTGGAAAATAATAAAAAGGCTACAAATAGCTAATACCACTATATAATAGTAATCATGTTTTCATTCGCGAAATTGAAAGCATAGTGTATGAGAAAACTAGTGCTTTCAATTGGCGTACGCTACACCCAACATTAAGGCAACAATAATGGGAACTCGAATTTGTTGTTTTTGATGGACTTACATTAGGCTGTTTGGGTGAATTAATACTGATTGATACAAAGGTTAGTTTACTTCTGTAAATTAACTTTCACTATGGCAAGAATTAATAGAAATACTATCTAGAAATACGATTTTTTCGTTATGCTTGGCAATACGCGATGAGTAGCTGAACGTACGTTGTAGTAAAAAGAAAGTAAAACAGTACTGGATTTCTCTCTTGCTGTAGGTGGCGTATGCATCAATTCAGGAACAATAAGAGTAAGCAGTGAGTGTAGCTCTTACTAAAATGTTCAACTTAGAATCTCCTTTGCCGAATACGACAACACGACACGAACAAATTTCCCGCGTTGTGGTTACTGCGCAGCAGATGCGGGATATTGAAGCGCGAATTTTTGCAGGAGGAATGCCAGTCGCCGCTTTGATGGAGAAGGTAGCAGGGCTGATTGCGCGTCGGATTATCGAGCTTTATCCGCGATCGCATTTCCCGTGTATTGGTATTTTAGTAGGGCCTGGGCATAATGGCGGTGATGCCTTAGTGGTGGCACGCGAATTACACTTTCAAGGATATGACATTGTGGTTTGCTGCCCTTTTTCTAAGTTAAAAGACTTAACTGCACAAAACGCACAATATGTCAAAAGTTTAGGTATTCCGGTTTATGAAGCTTTGGAACCTCTAGCAAAGTGTGCTGTATTTGTTGATGGTTTATTTGGGTTTGGGTTAGAGCGATCCCTGGCTTCGCCTGTAGATCGCATTGTCGATCAGTTGAATGAATGGTCACAGCCAGTGGTGAGTATTGATTTACCCTCTGGGATACACACCGATACAGGGGAAGTGCTAGAAACCGCCGTACAAGCAACGCAGACATTTTGCTTAGGATTGTGGAAAATAGGATTGTTGCAAGACCAAGCGTTAGATTATGTTGGTCAAGCTGAATTAATTGATTTTGATATTCCAATTGCAGATATCCAAGCGGTATTGGAATCGCCCAAGATACAACGCATTACCCCGCAAAGTGCGATCGCAACTTTACCACTCAAGCGATCGCCCGTGACGCACAAATACAAACAGGGACACTTATTACTCATCTGCGGTTCGCGACGTTACACAGGCGGGGCAATTTTAACAGGTTTAGGGGCAAGAGCAAGTGGTGTCGGAATGCTTTCAATAGCGGTTCCTGAGTCGATTAAACCGCTATTATCTGCACAATTACCCGAAGCCCTCATCGTCGGTTGCCCAGAAACCGCAAGCGGTGCGATCGCGCAGTTGCAATTACCCGAAAAAACTGATTTGAGGTCGTTTGATGCGATCGCCTGTGGTCCTGGCTTAACTGTAGACGCCAAGCCAATTTTACAAGAAGTTATGAACAGCGATCGCCCTTTGATTTTAGATGCGGATGGTTTAAATATTCTTGCTCAAATGGGAACAATCCCCACATTACAACGCCGACAAGCACCAACTGTATTAACACCGCACGCAGGTGAATTTAAGCGATTGTTTCCTGATACTGTTGATCCGACAAGCGACCGGATCGCCGCCGTACGTGCAGCCGCTGCACAAAGTGGGGCTGTGGTGTTACTAAAAGGCGCAAGAACCGCGATCGCCGATATTGATTATGTGTGGATTAACCCTGAAAGTACGCCAGCTTTGGCGCGTGGTGGTAGTGGTGATGTCTTGACAGGTTTATTAGGTGGATTGATTGCGCAAGCGACTACTAAACATATACCTTTACTAGAAATTGTCGCCAGCGCTGCGTGGTGGCATTCTCAAGCGGGTATTTTAGCAGCGCGCGATCGTACCGAAATGGGCGTAGATGCCTTTACTTTGACGCAGTATTTGATATCTGTAATGCGAAGCAATTAGCGATCAGCTAAACAGGACGAGCGCGACCTACGGATTATTTTTGCTCATAAACTAAAAACTTTGTACATGATGTACGATCATCTGTCAATTCCTTATTAGTCGCGATCACCTTGTGTGGTGTTGGATTATCAATTGCTAGTAGAAGACCACTCGGTTGGTTGCGTTTATTCGCAGGAGGAATGTTTGTCGGATTAGGCATTGTTGGTATGCATTTTACCGCAATGTGGGAAATGCGACTTGCGGCGATGCCAGTGTACAACCAATTATTTGTCATTGGTGCGGGAGTTTTTACTATTTTTATGTCTACCAACGCGTTGTGGTTGGCGTTTCATGCAAGTGCTGAAAAAATTGTGTCGTCGGAAAGTTTGGGTAAAGTTGGTAGCGCGATTTTTACAGGAGTCGCAATCGATGCACTGCATTACCTAGGGATGATGGCGGTTGACTATTACCCATCAATCAAACTTCTGCGTCAGAGTACTGGAATGGATAGGTTTATCCTTGCTATTTCTACTGGTACTGCGGGTTTAAGTATTTTGTTGTTAGCATCAGTGGGTTCGTATTTTGGTCAGCGCCTCAGTGCTAAGATTGCCAATGCGGAAGCGTTGCGGGAAAGCGAAGAACGGTATCAAAAGTTATTTGATTTTGCGCCTGATGCTTATTTTGCGATCGCCGCTGATGGTACGCTCAAATCGGTTAATAATTTTGCTGCTGAGTATTTAGGCTACGACAAACAAGAGTTAATCGGTCAGCCTGCATTAGTGACAGTGTATGAAGGTGATCGCGATTGGATGCAAGAGTGGATGGCAAGTATCTTCCGCGAAAAGATTAGTAGTAGTGAAGTCGAACTTCGCAAAGTTCGTAAAGATGGTTCAGTACTTTGGGTACGCGAACACAATCAGCTAGTAATTGATAACGAAGGTGAACCAATCGAATTACATGCAATCTGTCGCGACATTACCGAACGCAAACAAGCCGAAGAGGAATTGCTACAAAATGCTTTTCACGATGCACTTACAGGTTTACCTAACCGCGCATTATTTCTAGATCGTCTAGAACAAGTGATTCAACACGCTAAAAGATATCCAAAGTATTTATTCGCGGTTCTTTTTCTTGATTTAGATCGCTTTAAAGTGATTAATGACAGCTTAGGTCATCTTCTCGGCGATAAGTTACTCATTGCGATCGCGACTCGACTGCAAGGATGCGTTCGCCCAAGTGATACTGTAGCCCGTCTTGGTGGCGATGAGTTTACAATCTTACTCGATGGCATTCAAGATGCGAGTGATACAATTCGTGTCGCCGAAAGAATCGAACAAGCACTGATGTTGCCTTTTGAAATAGAAGAGCAACAAATCTTTACCTCTGCAAGTATTGGCATTGCTTTGAGTAGCACCAATTATGACCAGCCCGAAGCACTACTACGCAACGCTGATATTGCGATGTATCGTGCTAAAAATCAAGGCGTGGGACGCTACGAAATATTCAATCTTGCCATGTATGCCAAAGCAGTGGCACGCTTACAACTAGAAACTGACCTGCCCTGCGTCGTGCGATTGAAAGACAAGAGTTTATTCTGCAATATCAACCCATCATATCTTTACACACAGGAAAAATTACTGGGTTTGAAGCCTTAGTACGCTGGCAACATCCTCAACACGGTTTACAATACCCAAATCAATTTATTGCCACCGCCGAAGAAACTGGGTTAATCACTCGCTTGTGTCAATGGGTTATTCGTACTGCGTGTCATCAATTTTATCAATGGCAACTACAAATTCCAGAAGGAAAAAATGTAATTATCAGCATTAATCTTTCTGGAAAGCAGTTTTCTCAGCCTAATATTGTCGAGCAAATTCAGCAAATCTTGCAGCAAACCAATTTAGCCGCATCAAACTTAAGACTTGAAATTGTTGAAGGCGTGATTATGGAAGATAACAATTCAATTTCAACAAAACTGCTGCAACTCAGAAATTTAGGCGTTCAGCTATCAATTGATGATTTTGGTACAGGTTATTCATCATTAGCACGTTTATACCATTTTCCCATCAATGGCTTAAAAATTGATCGCTCTTGTGTTTCGCGTATTGGAATTGAGCAAGCGAGATCGGAAATTGTTGAAACAATTATTACTCTTGCCCATAAACTAAATATTGATGTCACCGCTGAAGGCGTAGAAACATCCGCACAACTTGCTTATTTAAAAACATTGCAATGCGAATATGCTCAAGGATTTTTTATCTCGCGATCACTCAGTAGCGATCAAGTAGAAACTCTGCTAAAAAGCAACCCTCAGTGGTGAGGAATAGCAGTTAGCTGTGAGCAATTGGCTTTTAGCTTATAGATGATTACTAAATACTCACTGCTTTCTTACTATTTATTACCTGTTACCAATATTAAACTTTAACTGCTGAATTACTATTAGTTGGCGCGTAGAAATCACCTTGATCGTTAACTCCTACTGTTAGTAAAGATTCTGCACCTGTAATTAATCTTGCACCGCGTTTGCGCGTCCAATAATTCCAACCCCATTGCAGAAGAACAACAAGTTTGTTGTCGAATTCGATCAAGAAGTAGATATGGACAAATACCCACGTTAGCCACGCCAAGAAACCGGAGAATTTGACAAAACCAAAGTCTACAACCGCTGCATTACGTCCGATAACGGCTAAACTTCCACGATCCAAGTAACTAAAGGGTGGTAATGTTTTTTCTTGTAGTCGTTGTTTAATGAGTGCGGCGACATACTGTCCTTCCTGCATTGCCACGGGTGCAACACCAGGTAGAGGTTTACCGTTTTGGTGCGAGAAATTTGCTAAGTCACCTACAACAAATATATTGGGATGTCCTGGAATGCTCAAATCTGGTTCGACAATAACGCGTCCTGCACGGTCGAGTTGTGCGCCAGTACGCTTAGCCAAGGTTTCTCCTATTGGTGACGCTTTGACACCCGCCGCCCAAAGAATGGTTTTGGCAGCAATTTGTGCTACTTCATCGCCTTGCTTGATTGTTACGATATCATCGGCAATATTGGTAACTAATGTTTTCGTTTGCACTGTTACACCCAATTGCTGAAGGGATTTTGCAGCTTTGGCAGATAATTCGGGTGCATAAGGCGGAAGTAGGCGATCCATCCCTTCAAGTAGTAAGATTTTGGCTTCAGCGGTATCAATATTGCGAAAATCTTTTTTCAGCGTACTGTACGCAAGTTCGGCGATCGCACCTGCTAACTCTACCCCTGTCGGTCCACCACCAACAATCACAAACGTTAACCAAGCCCGACGTTTTTCTGGATCGGTTTCTTTCTCGGCGGTTTCAAACGCGACAAAAATTCGCCGCCGCATTTCTAGCGCATCTTCAACGGTTTTTAATCCTGGGGCAAATTCTGACCATTCATCTTTGCCAAAATACGAATGCTTAACACCTGTAGCGACGATTAAACTATCGTAGTGTAGTTCTTGATTTTGCAGCGTTACTTTGTGCTGTTCTGGGTCAATATCGACAACTTCTCCCATCAGCACTTTGGTGTTTTTATTGCGGTTTAGGACTGACCTTAGCGGAGAAGAAATATCGGCAGGCGATAAAGTTCCTGTCGCAACTTGATAAAGTAAGGGTTGGAATAAATGAAAGTTACGCTTATCGATTAATGTTACCTCTACAGGAACACTGCCGAGCGATTTCGCTGCATACAAACCGCCAAACCCACCACCAACAATGACAACACGATGCAGAGATTGATTATCGACAGCGTTAATCATATAAAACTGACTTTTAGATAATTTCTTTACAGATGTTCATATTAGCTCAACTAGAGAAAATCGGCGTAGCGATCGCTACAGGTCAAGCAATATAGAGTAATGAGTAGTCAGTTCAGAAAAGATGACGCACTTTGACCGCGAACGAATTCCTGAATGTGTTGTTCATGCACGTGGTGCTGGGGCGCATGGTTATTTTGAAGCGTATGGCACCGTAGGCGACGAACCTATTAACAAGTATAGGCGGCCAATCTTTTTTAATAAACAGGTAAGATTACGCCTGTTTTTGTCCGTTTTCCACGATGATTCATGGCGGACATTGACCGGAAACGCTCCGCAACCCGCGTGGTTTTGCCGTCAAGTTTTATACCTATACCGAGGATGGCAACTGGGATTTAGTTGGAAACAACTTGAAAATCTTTTTTATTCGCGACCTCATCAAGTTTCCTGACTTGGTTCATGCGTTCAGACAAGATCCCAGTTGTCAATTTCTAGTGTGCTGCCTTGCACACTTCATTCCCATAGCCCCGACTTCAGTCGGAAGGCATCTGTATTAAATTTATCATCTGGTAGAGGTGTCCATACAAGATTTCTACCAGTTTTAATTGCATAGTTGAAACCTTTCAAAGCAACAAACTAGCATGGAGTAAAGCGGATTGATGAGTAAATTGCCAAAAATCGGTTATTTGTTCACCAACAAGTTGATGTTGAAAGTAGTGAAAAAAATGCTTTCCTTGAGGACATAACCACAAGCGATCGCCTGCTTTCAAATAATCTTTCCAACCTTGTAAATCTGCGCTTTCGATAATGATATCATCAGTGCCACCACAAACCATTAATGGTACTGGTACGCCACTTGCAGGTAAACTCACTCGTTGTAAAAATGAATGCGGTGATATCGAGCAATATAAGTCTTTTTGTAAGCGTTTAATCAAACTATTAATTGTACATTTATCTTGCGAACCGAACAAGTTATAAGCCATCGAAGTAAGGACTCTTTGACAACTCATAATTTTACGATGATTATAATAATGAGCTTGCCAATCAAGCGCCGGATCAGCCCCGACAGCAAGGAGAGTTAGCGATTTAACTTTATCAGGATAGCGACGTGCATAGAGTAATCCCAGTAAGCCACTCGTACTATGACCGATTAAGTGAACTGGGTGATCGCACGATTGTAAATAGTCGTGGAGTAATTCTAAAGCAACATCAAGCGAACATGGCTCATCTTGCGTTTGGCAATATTCCCACTGCGCCACAGTTAAGTGATGCGACAAATAGCATAAAAGTGGGCGATGAAAGCATTGCAAACTAGGGCTAGTATTAATCCACAAAACATCTGGAACTATAGACATACAAAATCTTTCACAAACAAATATGTATTGCCAAGTAGCACAGGCAAGATACCTGTGCATTGTGGTCGTTATCTCTTAGTAACTACACGCCAAATTCTTTCTTCAGTTGAGAAATCCAAGTTTTAACGCGCTGTTCTGTCAAATCTGATTGATTATCTTCATCCAGCGCTAAACCGACAAACTTACCATCTCTAACAGCTTTCGATTCATTAAAATCATAGCCATCAGTTGACCAGTAGCCGACTGTTGTTCCACCAAGTTCAGAAATTTTTTCTTCCAAAATTCCCAAAGCATCCATAAAGTTATCGGTATAGCCAACTTGATCGCCTGTACCAAAATAAGCGACTTTTTTACCACTAAAATCAATATCGTCTAAATCAGGGAAAAAGCCATCCCAATCACTTTGTAATTCCCCAATGTTCCAGGTAGGACACGCAATAATCAAATTTTCGTAATCATTAAACTCACTACCATCAACATCTGCCATATTGTGCAGCGTGACAACATCTTCACCCAATTCTTTTTGAATCATTTCGGCAACAATTTCAGTTTTGCCTGTGGTTGAACCGTAGAATAAACCAATACTTGACATTTATTTCACCTAAAACATTGAACATCAATATGAAGAAAGGGGCAATTTTACTTATTACAAGCCCCGCATTCCTCATTGATTAATTTGCGATCGCTTGAAATGCACTCCAGCTATTCAAAATTAAGTACGCAAAAATTGCGCCACCAATCCCACCAATGAAAAAGCCGGTTGTAAACTGACTCCACTCGTCAACATTCTGCAAAGCCTCTGGCACGTTGGGAACTGTTGCAGCAAACGCTGGTCGGGGTAAAGTTTCTAGGCGTTTTTCTAGTTTGGTACTACCATAAATTGAAAAACCGATGGTCAGCAGGACAATCAAACCACCAGCTGCGAGTAAACCAACTAAAGCACCAATGTTCGCATCGCGTAATATTCCAATAGAACCTAGTACAGCAAAAGGTCCTACTAGCCAATAACCGTGTGCCATACCAATTTCTAATCCCCGTGCTAAAGGATTAATTCCTGGGCGGTAAATTGGTAGGTATTTGAGAAAATTCAACGTCACATCTTGGGAATTGATCGCATTGTTTGCAGCTGCCATTTGCGGATTAACTTGCGGTGGCTGAACCATGTCACCTTTTTTGAAATCAAATCCAGCCGCAGTTGCGCGCGCGCGTAAAGCGTGCCAAATATGACCGATGAGGAAAATCAAAGCGAGGACAAGATGGAATGTCACCAGCCAACCACGCACAGAAACTAACCCAGGCGCAGATTCTAAAGTGCGTACCGGACCATAAAATACTTCGGGGTAAGCGGTGTTATTGACCCACGCGAAGTACGCAGCAAAGAAGCCCATGTAGGCAACAGCGCCAATGCTATACGAAAGATAAGCTTCGCCTGAGTAAATTAAAATGCGTCGCGCCCAAGCAAAAGGTTGCGTCAAGATGTGGAAGATTCCACCGCCAATCAACATCAAGCCAACCCAGATGTGACCGCCGACAACATCTTCTAAGTTATCGACCGCAGCCATTCCTTCTGAACCCCAAGCCCCGAATAGATAGCCAAAAATGCGGATAGGATTGAGTGTAGGATGACTGATAACGCGCACATCACCACCACCCGCTGCCCAAGGGTCGAATAATCCACCCCAAAACATCGCTTTGGCAACAAGTAGCAACGCGCCTAAACCTAAAAGTACGAGGTGAATGCCTAAAATAGACGTGATTTTATCTTTATCTTTCCAGTCATAACCGAAGAACCCAGCTAGGGTAGGGTTGTCTTCTAAAACTTCGGGACCTAATAAAGCGTGATAAAGTCCTCCGGCTGCCAGAATAACTGACGGTATCAAATGCAAAACGGCAACAACAAAGTAAGGATAGGTGCTAATCACTTGTCCGCCAGCCCCAACACCCAAGCCCAGCGTTGCTAAATGCGGCAGTAAAATTAACCCTTGTTCGTACATCGGTTGATCGGGATGAAAACGTGACAACTCGAATAGTGTCATTCCTCCAGCCCATAGCAAAATCAACCCTGAATGCGCAACGTGCGCGCCCAACAACTTACCCGATAAGTTTGTTAAGCGAAAATTACCAGCCCACCAACCTACGTCAGGAATTTGGTTTTTGTAAGGGCTATCTGAGATCACTGCGGTCATGAGAACTCCTTGCGAATAATTTGCGTTATTGCAGTGTCAAGTACAGAAATCTATTGAGTAAATTTGCTAAGTAGCATTAACTTGGTTGCGGAATCACTGCATCTTCACTGATGCGACCTTTACGAAAATCTAAACCACGCGATCGCAAAGCGTGCCAGATATGTCCTTGCAGAAAGAAAAACGCTAACCAAAAATGAGCATTCGCTAGCCAAGTCCGCGAGGTGACTAAATCAGGATCGGGCGATGAAAAGTAAGGCACAATATTCTGCCGTACCACCAGCGCAGGACCGTAAAACACTTCAGGATAAACAGTGGTATTGACGGAGACGAACAGCGTTGCAACGAATCCCATCAATGCCAAAGCGCCCAAGCTGTAAGAAAGATAAGCTTCTCCCGACCAAACAAAGAACGGATATGTCCAGCGAAAAGGCTTGGTTAGGATGTGAAATATTCCACCAAAAATTAGCATTCCACCAACCCAGATATGACCGCCGACAACATCTTCTAGGTTGTCAACGCCAGCAATCCAGAACCTACCCATCGCACCGAAGAGATAGCCATAAATCACTGTCGGATCGAGCGTTGGATTTGTAATAACTCTGACATCTTCGACATTCGGGTCATACAAACCACCAAAGTACATTGCCTTCGTGACTAAAAGAAAAGCACCTACGCCGAGTAAAACAAGGTGAATGCCCAAAATCGTCGTCATTTTGTTGGTATCTGCCCAGTCATAGCCAAAAAAGGAAAACCTTCCTTCCAACCTTTCTGGACCGCGTAGCGAATGAAAGATACCACCAAAACCCAGAAACGCGGACGAAATGAGGTGAATGACACCGATCGCAAAGTACGGCTGCGTATCTACCACAGTACCATTGGCACCAACTCCCCAACCTTGGGCGGCTAGATGCGGTAGCAAAATTAATCCTTGCTCGTACATCGGTTTTGCAGGATTAAAATGACCCAGTTCAAATAAAGTCATAGCGCCTGCCCACAGCACAATCAAACCAGAATGAGCAACATGAGCGCCGAGTAATTTACCCGATAAATTCGTGAGGCGTGCATTACCTGCCCACCAGGGAGACTCTGCGAGATCTTGCTCCACTGAAAGTGGACTCTTAGCGACATTTGTCACCGTCTTTTACCTCCTAATTGTTGAAAATATTTTTCAAAAACTTGCAAGATAGCTTACACTATAACGTTAGTTATTGACAATCCTTTTCATTAATTTTCTGCAACTTTTTACAAGCGCAACTGCCAGCGCGATTTTTAGGGGAAACACTGTATTGCTGCACGCTGTTTCAGCAGCAACAAAAACGTAAAGAATTCGCTACAACTTACACCCACTTGGCATAACGCATATGTTCAATTTATTTCTTCAAGTTGTTCAGCCGATTACAACTCCACTATGTATGGTTTCGGTTTCATCGTTGCTAGCTGTGTTTCTGTGGAGTATCGCGATCGCAACGCGAGATGGTATCGCTCGACTCAAGCAATTGCACCAAGTTCCTTGTAGCCGCTGCGCCTACTTCACCGGAGATTATCGACTCAAATGTACTGTTCATCCTTGCAAAGCACTTACCGAAGACGCGATCAATTGTTTAGATTATGAACCGGCGGCAAATCCACCCAAGTGTCATCCAAAAGCTTGTAAATATCGGTGAAAACTCATTGAAAAGTTGGTAACTGGTAATTAAGTCATTGGCAGTTTTTTCCTCTTGCTAGCTGCTTACCCCTTACCTGCTCCCAACAAATATGATTCATTTAACCTGTATAGGGATCAAAGCGCAACTTGGCAAAGTGGCGGTTAAGCGCGACAATGAGTTTACGTCGCCCTTGAAGTCGTCCAGTGAATAACGTCCGTACAGTTTCCGATACCAAGCGAGCTTTCTACACATCTCACACCCGTCCAATCAACACGATTTATCGTCGGGTGGTCGAAGAACTGATGGTAGAAATGCACTTGCTGTCAGTGAATGTCGATTTTAGCTACAACCCAATTTATGCCCTGGGCGTAGTCACTGCTTTTGAGCGGTTTATGCAGGGGTATCAACCTGAAAGAGATAAGGAGTCGATTTTTAATGCTTTGTGTCAAGCTGTAGAAAGCGATCCACAACGCTATCGCCAGGATGCTGAACGTTTAGGTCTATTTGCTAAGAACACATCAACTCCTGAGTTGATAGCGTGGCTACGTGGGGAAACTCACAAAGAAGAAGTGGGTGATTTGCAGCAGCAAATTCAAGCGATCGCCTCTAATCCTAACTTTAAGTACAGCCGCTTGTTTGCGATTGGAGTCTTTGGGTTATTAGAACTGTCAGATCCTGCTTTAGTCAAAGACGAAAAGCAGCGAGTTGATGCGCTTAAGAGTATTGCTGCTACGTTGAACATCTCAGAAGACAAACTCAACAAAGATCTAGAATTGTACCGCGCTAATGTAGACAAAATGGAACAAGCATTAGCAACAATTGCAGATATACTTTCCGCTGACCGTAAGAAACGTCAGCAACAAACTCCAGATAAAGGAATTGCAGTGACTACTCCTGATGCTGAGGATCCGTCGCAAGCGCCTGGTTCGTCGCAAGACAAGGCTTCTTTTGGTTCTTAGGTAACAGCAAAAACAAATCGAATGATGGTAATGAGTAATTGGTAATAGGATAATTTATTACCAGTTACCTATCATCTAGAGGTGAGTTTCATTAGCTACGACTGTGATGAGCGCGAATATAACGCAACGTAACAATAACTAGTGTAACGAGTGTGATAGGGATAACAAAGGCTTGAAACACCAAGCTAAATATCGGCAAGCTGGCGTGTTGCGTCGAATACAAAATTAAGTAGGTTGTATAAGCAACGTAATAACCGAGAAAGAGAATTCCTTCCCAACGGGAAATCACGTTATCTGTAAAGAAAATTGGCAAACAGGCGATCGCCGTTGCAATCATTACAGGAATATCAAAGCGTAGCGCCGCAGCCGAAACAGCAACACCATCAGGCGAGAAAATACTCGCTAGCCCCAAAACTGCGAGAATATTAAAAATATTACTGCCGACAACGTTTCCCACCGCAATGTCGCGTTCTCCACGCATACTCGCAACAACTGAAGTAGCAACTTCGGGTAAAGATGTTCCAGCGGCAACAATTGTTAATCCGATGATTAGCTGGCTGACGCCAATCGCTTGGGCGATCGCGATCGCGCCACTTACTAACCAACGAGAACCGATGACGAGTAATACTAAACCACCAAGGATAAAACCTAAATTAACTAACCAAGCTGTTCTTTCGTAGTTGCCATACTCTCTAGCGTATTCTTCTTGAACCGCAGTATCTTTTTCTTGACGGCTTTGGTAAATCAAAAAAAGCGTATAAGCAACACCACCAACAAATAGTAAAATTCCATCAACTCTGTCAATTCTACCATCATAGCCAAGCAGATGAGTCAAAAATGAAACACCGATCATAATCGGGACATCAAACTTGACTAATTGCTGCGAGACGATTAGAGGAGCAACCAACGAAGAAACACCCAATATAAATAAAACATTAAAAATATTACTGCCAACGACATTACCCAATGCAATATCAGCTTGTCCGGCAAAAGCAGATTGCATGCTAACCGCAAGTTCGGGTGAACTGGTGCCATAAGCAACTATCGTTAAACCGATGATTAGGGGTGAGACTCCAGCACTAGCCGCGAGGCGCGATGCTCCACGTACCAATATTTCCGCGCCAACAACAAGTAGCACTAGACCGATAATTAATAAAACGATTGTTGTAATATCCATAAACCTTATATAAACTACTGGGTCCAGTTACCACTTGCCTTGACGAATAGCTAACAATCAATGTTATGCGATCGCCACAAACAGTGCGGAAACCAGACCCAGTTGATTAGATGACAAAATTAAGAAATCAAACCCCAGTTCACAGCTAGCTTAGCGCTTACTACCCGAAGCGTTACGCACCGGAACCATTTTCATGTAGTCGATGTTGTAGGCAGAAACACCTTGAGCGTAGTTTTGCTTGGGTGCGATCGCCGCTGCCATATCGCGATACTTGCGGGGATCGCCTTCGCGTAGCTGTCGCTGTTCGTACTTGCGGCTGTAGAATTGCTCCAGCGCAAAACGCCAATCGGTGGTGACAGTGCCAGCTGTTTCGCGGAAGTCTTCACCATAGCGGGGAGTCACTAAGTTGAAGGGGCGACCTTCCATCCGCTTGCGCTGATAAGGTACAGTATAATCACCAAAGTTATCGGTGTACTCTTCACTATCAAGCAAGGCATCAACAAAGCCATGAAAGCCTAGCGTGCCAATTTTGATTGACCAAGCGATTTGCTCATCTTTGTTGTAAGATGAGCGACCGAGAAAGCGCTTCAAGCAGATATCAACCAGGCGGTAGTTGTTATTCACTGCAACCACCATTTGATAAAATCGCTCCGACTTGGCAAGTCCGCGAATAAAATCGCGTACCGAAATTGCGCGATTCTTGAGTTGAGACTCTAGCTGTACTTGACGGTTGGCTTTGAGAATTTCATGCTCGCTGAAAACCTGGCGATAAGCAGCCCAGATCAAGTCTTGAATCTCTGCGGGCGAGTTCGCGTCTTCTATACGGTAGATATATGGAGTTTCGTCGTCGAGGTCAGCAACGCCAAAGCTGCGGACGCGGTGATTTTGTGTTGTAGGTTTGTACTGAAGCAACGGCAACGCCATGCTGGTATCTCCGTTTCAAACGATAAGTTGAGTCGTCAAATTAAGGGGAAATTCAATTGCTCCAGCTGTTACAACCGGACAGGGAAGCTAGCTGAAGGATTGACTGAAACTGGTACCCCTTGTTTATTATCCCGTGTCATGTCCGGAATTTGAATGTTGGCAGTATTGACAGGTGTAAATTGTACTTGTCGAATATTAATTGAACTTGCCATTTTCATGAAGTTATTAATATCGCCCCACTTGTAGCGCTCTTTTTCTTCCTTATCACGCCAGTAATCGCCGTAACGCGGTGTAACCAAATTAAACGGACGATCTTTATAGCGACGCCGCTGATACGGTACTGTTGTATCGCCAAAATTGGTTTGGTATTCTTCGCTATCGAGCAAAGCGTCTACAAAACCGTTCCAGCCGAGGCTAGCTATTTTAATCGACCAAGCAATTTCTTCGTCTCGATTGTACGGGGCGCGGCCTAGAAGTCGTTTCAAGCCAACTTCTACCAATCGGTAGTTAGAATTTGTTTCTACAACCAAGCGACGAAAGCTTTCTGATTTTGCTAACCCGCGAATGAAATCGCGAACAGTAATTGCACGATTTTTCAGTTGCGATTCTAGCTGCGCTTGGCGGTAAAACTTCAGTGTTTCATGTTCGCTGAAGACTTGGCGATACGCTGCCCAAATTAATTCTTGGATTTCGCCATCCGAAGCACAATCTTCTAAACGATAAATCCAAGGAGTATCCTCGTTTGGTACTTCATAACCCGATACCCGCTGATTTTGGGAACTCGGTTGATATTCAAGTAAAGGAATTGGCATAGATTTAATTGGATCTTTAGGTTAAGTGTTAGCTCAATTGGTGACGGGTAACAGGTCATGGGTAATTGTATAGATTTATGTCGCTCTAACCAATTACCAATTGCCAAGTTGCGTTTACACCCATTTACACCCATTTACTTAGCCGCGCATCAATCTACTTTGGGATTAGCCGAGGGAATATAGCGATAAGGCAAAGCAACTTCGGTGGGTTTAACGGCACGCTGTAAGGAATTTTCTCCGCGAGTCATATCAGGAATTTCTAGATTTTTGACTTGCGAGGTGACACTAGCAATGGTTCGCTGATAGTTACGCTCGTTTGGTAATAAGCTTCCTGCCATTGCGAAAAAAGTATTGGGAATTGCTCGACGCGCAGCTTCTTGTTTGGGCATATTTTGTGTCCGTCGTACTTGATAATAAGAACGTCCTGATATGGATTGTAATGTCTGGCGATCGCGCCAGTACGCTCCATAACGCGGATTGACTAAATTAAATGGACGTTCGTTAAAGCGACGCCGCTGATACGGTACAACATCATCGCCAAAATTTTGCCGATACTCTTCACCATCTACGATCGCGTCGATAAACCCGTTCAAGCCTCGTGTTGCAATCACAATTGACCAAGAAATCTGTTCGTCTTTCCCGTAAGTCGCGCGTCCTAAAAATCGCTTGAAGGTGATATCTACTAAACGATAGTTAGAATTTGTTTCGCCTACCAATTCACGGTAAACTTCCGATTTCCCTAACCCGCGCACAAAGTCGCGGACTGTGATCGCTCGATTGCGTAGTTGTGATTCTAGAAACGGTTGACGATACGTTTCTAAAATCAAGTGTTCGCTAAAAATTTGTCGATACGCTGCCCAGATGAGTTCGTTAACATCTGTATCTGATGTCACATCGATCATGCGATACATTCTTGGGTCGTCTTCGTCTGGAACTTCGTAGCCAGCAACGCGTTGATTTTGGGTAGTCGGGGTGATTTCAAGTAGAGGTATTGACATTTTGACAGCCTTATAGTACCGAATGAAAACAGTAAAATTTGTTTTAAAAAGTTGTACTGAATAATTGCGATTGAGCTAATTGCACGCGCGATCGCACTGCGGCATCTTTTTCGGTTTCTAAAATTTGCGCAAACTTGCCCTGAATTTGCGGTGTCAGTTCGGACGTTGTTGCTAGCCCTTGCAAGCCAACAACCGCAGCGTAGCGAATCGACCAGTCTGCATCTTGGACAATGAATGCTAAAGTCTCTAATGCTTTTGCTTGAGCAGCAGTTTGCTGTTGTGTAGATAATTCACTCCAGCGTAAATTCCCAAGCCCTTTAGCAGCCGCACGCCGGACACTTGGAGCAAAATCGGTCGCTGCCGAAGCGAGTAGAATATCCAAAGCACGCGGGTCAGCAATCGCTGCTAAGGCTCGAATTGCATACGCTCTTGCGCCGTAGTTGTAATCGTCAAGTTTTTCAATTAACGGTTGTACCGCTGGACTACCGATTTGAATTAATCCCTGTACTGCTGCGGCAGCGGCGGTAGGATTGTTGTAACCCAGGACGGCAATCAGCGTCGATATCCCTGCTTCGACTTCAGCGGCTGCCAAATCCCTGACTGCTGCGACTAAGCGCGGGGCAGAGTCGGCTTGTTCGACGGCGCGGATGAGGGCTTGTGCTTCGGTCATTATGGGGTTCGGAGGTCAGGGTTTATAAGAGAAAGTCCATCAGGTTCATGACTTGGATCGCGTCTTGAGTTGGTGTTTCGTGCTGTTTGGCTTGATGTTCTAGCAGCCCTTTCAGCGCTAGCAGTTTGAAACTGTTTTCGGCGGCACAACGAGCGATCGCTTCGCGTGCTGGGAAATAACCAATTGCGCCTAAATCGCTGAGTGCGGTACGGCGCAGTTGTAGATCGTCACCTTCTAAAGCTTGCATCAAGCGTTGACCGTAGCGATCTTCCTGCGTCAGTTGATACATTGCTCGCGTCGCCGCGTACTGAACTTTTGCTTGTGGATGTTCTAAGAAAGGTTGAATGAGCGATACTGCTTGCTTTGCTTGTAACGCACCTAAAGCTTCAATTACCGAGTCATAAGGTTGAGTCAAGTGCGGGCGTCCTGGAACTGGCATAGCGACCTCTACACCACCTATTAATAATTCCATCAACGCGGGAATTGCCGTCGGCGCGTCTAGCATTCCTAGTGATTGCGCGGCTGCTTCGCGCACGTAATAATCTTCACACGCTAGACAGCGAATCAATCCAGGCACGGCTTGCGTGTCACCAAGTTTCCCTAAGGCTCTAGCCGCGTTGCGCCGCAGTGGGTATCCTCCTAATTCGGTGCGATCATCTTCGTCTTCTAACGCTACAATTAAAGCTGCTACTGCACTAGGTGTGTTGACACGAAATTTACCCAACCACCAAGCCGCATAGTAGCGCAAGCTCAAATCAGGCGATCGAAGGTTGGCGATCGCCTGTTCTACGGTAAGTCCTTGTGTTTCTGCTACGGAGTCTTCTGACCAATTAGAATCCTGCATTAGCTCTTAAGAATCATTAGCAGCAACGCTTAACGGTTGAATACTGACAATCTTACCTCCTAAGCGAGTAATCCGCTGCATTTCCTCGTTCATGCGGTTGTAGGGAACTGTAACAAATACACTGCCACTACGGCGGATATCGTAATTATTTTTGTCAGTTTCTTGGTTCTGACGCAAGCCAACAACTTCATAACGAAATACGCGACTGGCGTTAGAGGATACGCCTCCGTTTCCAACGGTTGTTTGACCAAACATGACTGCTTTGTCTCTCCTGTAGTAAGGTCTAATCCTTATCTGCGCCTGCCGCTTTGTTCTTGCCTTCAGCTTCTAGGTTTTGCGTCACTGCGGTTGCTTCGCTTTTAGCTTGGCTGTTACCATCAATCGTCAGCGGTTCAATACTCACAATGGTGCCACCCATGCGGTGAATGCGCTGCATTTCTTCATTCATCCGATTGTAGGGAACGCTAATGAAGAAACTGCCGCTACTGCGAATCGGATAACTGAGTTGATCGTTTTCGTATGTCTGACGCATCCCTCTGACTTCGTAGCGAAACATCCGATTTTCGGCATTGCTGAGTCTGCCACTGCCAAGTCCAGTTTGACCAAACATTTTTATTTGTCTTTCCCTGTAGTATTTAGACTTTAAATTTAGGTTACGAGGCACGAAGCACAAGGTTAATTTCCTCGCTCCTCGCTCCTCGCTCCTCTTTATGCGGGGGTGACGCTGACGATCCTGCCACCTTTTTTGGTGATTTCTTGGTACTTCTGCGACAGCCGTTCGTAAGGCACTAAAAATGCAGTACTACTCCGGCGGACTTTGGGATATCCAGGTTGCAGAATTCCCGTGACTTCGATGCGGTACATCCGTCCGCTTTCTTCAGGAGTGCCACCCAGGGCTTTTCGGGGTGCAGCATCCGCAGGAATTGCCGCGTGTTTCCAGGTGGAACTACTACCAGCAGGTTGCACAATGTTGGAAGCTTGGTTGCGTCCGAGTTCGCGCATTAACCGAGGCGATTTGCCGCCTACAGTGCCGCGATCGCTTGTCGCATATCCGCGATAAAGCCGGAACATCCGTGTAAAACCAGTGGTTTGCACGCCTGGCTCGACCATAAAGCCGCGATAATACGGAACGACGTTATTACCAAAGCTGTTTTCGTATTCAATGCTATCGATATGCGAATCAATCTCAGCATCGTAACCTTGCTCCTCACACAGTTGTGTATGATAAGCTAGTTCTTCTTCGCTATATGGTGCGCGACCTAAAAGATGCTTGAAATTGAGTTCAACAAAGCGTTGATTTGAATTGGGATAGAAAAACTTGTTTTTGTATAAATCTGATTTAGCAACGGCGCGGACAAAATCGCGAACTGTGATATTTCCTTGCCGTAGAAGCGATTCCGCAGATGTTAGACGTTCTGCTTGCATCACATAGTCGTTGCCTAATACCTGACGATAAACAGCACGAATAACGGTCTGAATGTCATCTTCAGTCCAATCAGGCCGCAACTCAACTCTTGATGAAGCATCAAATGCCGAAAGCCCTAAACGCCCTGCAGCTGCTAAGTTGTTTACCATTAAAGCGCTCATCAACGGTTCTCCCAATGCAATAAATTTTTGATTCTGCAAAATTGGAAAAACAATGCCCGGAAAAATTAGCAACTGCTAGCTTTTTGCGCCAACACTCGCTTACTCTTCCGGGCATCGCACCTGAATACTAACTCAGGGCGTTGATAGCGTAGTCAATGTATGTGTTGGCTTCGTTAGCTGCTTGACCTTGCAAGCCATGGTTAGACTTGATGTGCTTCAATGCTTCGACATACCAGCTAGGCGATAGGTCGAAAGAGCGGTTGATTTCATCCAAACCAGCAATTAAGTACTCGTCCATTGGACCTGTACCACCAGCAACGAGGCAGTAAGTTACCATGCGCAGGTAGTGACCAATATCACGCGCACACTTGGATTTACCACGCGAATCAGAAGCATACTGAGGTCCTTGCATTTGGGTGGTGTAAGGAAACTTCTGATAAACTGCTTGTGCGGCTCCGTCAATAAGTTGCTGTGACTTTTGAGTCAATGCTCTTGCAGCTTCCATACTAGCTGCTGCACGGTCAAAGCGACCATTAATAGCTTGTAATTCGGTGTTGCTTAAAAAACGACCTTGGGTATCCGCAGCGCCGATTGCTTCTGTAATTGGGGTTTTCATTGTTGCAATATCTCCTTTTTGTTTTCTCGAAGTTTAATTCAGCTATATAAGCTTTGAAAATATTAGGCAACAGCAGAAGCAGCGCGGTCAAAGTAGCTTGCTAGTTCAGACATTAATTGGCTGCAATCACCTTGGGTAATCCCATTAGGGTCGTTGGCGATCTTAATTGCAGCATCTTTCATTTTTTGCACGCCAGCAGCAACAGAACCGCCAGGTACGCCCAATGCTTGGTAAGTTTCGCGCAGACCATTCAAGCAGCGATCATCAAGTACGCTAGCATCACCAGCCATCATGGCATAGGTTACATAACGTAAGATGATTTCCATGTCGCGTAAGCAAGCAGCCATACGACGGTTGGTGTAAGCATTTCCACCTGGTTGGATCAACTGAGGCTGCTCTTCAAACAACGCACGGGCTGCATCGGTAACAATGCTCGAAGCGTTGCTGGTGATGCGGTTCACTGTATCCAAGCGCTTGTTGCCGTCTTTTACCATGTTGGTGAGTGCGTCTAATTGCTCGCTGCTTAAGAACTCACCTCTTGAGTCAGCTTGGGATACTACTTTGGCGAATGCATCTAACATCGACTTTATTCTCCTAAATGAGCGAAAAGTAGAGTGCTGTTTTTAAAATCAGGAATGTTGTTGTATGCGGTTGGAATTGACCGCAACAGACTTTACTCAAAACACTTTTTCAAGCTATTCTCAGTTGCTCTTGGTCGTTAGTTGGGGATCAAACGGTACAAGCGAGAAATCTGAGAAGGTGTGTGACTTTTATGAGAAAGTCGTTCACTTGATGGATGAGTGTTTTTGTTGCTTTTGCCTGTTACTTAACCCCTCCAGGTAATCTTTATACAATGCCCTCGTGTCATTGTTTTTTACAAGTTGTTAAGTTTTTCCCGTACTTGCTAAATAAAAGCTCAAACCCTTTCTGCACGTTCATTGCACTCCCTAAAAAGCATTTCTAACAGTAATAAAACTTCACGTAATTATACTTATTCAAGCTCGATATTTTTTCTTTATTTTTTCTTTATGTTTTCTCTATAGTCTGTGGAGTAAGACTTTCACCCTATTCATAGTCATTGAATCTAAATACAAAATATTAAGAAATACAAATGAGTTGTATCTAAATATTTCTATTAGTTGTTGCAATTCTTTAGCTAATCAGTCGGTGAAGTTTAGCTGCGATCGCGACTCGTTAAACACACAACCAGCACCCCAATCAAGCGATCGCCATCCGACGACGCAAAACTTGCAAAAGCGTAGTGAAACTAGCAGGCAAAGGCGCGATCGCTTCAATAAATTCACCACTCATAGGATGCTGTAACTTAAGTTTCCAGGCGTGTAGTGCTTGTCCTGGAAGATTCACCCCAACCGAATGACCCGAACTGTAAACAGGATCGCCCACAATCGGATGACCCAGCGCAGCACAATGAACGCGAATTTGATGCGTACGTCCTGTTTCTAGCTGAAAGTGCATCAACGTATAATTACCTAATCGCTCCAAAGTCTGCCAGTGCGTAACCGCAGAACGTCCTCCTTTCTCTACAGAGACAACCGCCATTTTCTTGCGATCTACCGGATGACGACCGATGGGAAAGTCAACGGTACCACTCTCTGATTTCGGAACACCATAAACAACACCGAGATATTCTCTACGCGCAGTTTTTGCTTTGAGTTGTGCTTGCAGATGTTGTTGTGCAAAGTCGGTTTTGGCAATCGCGATCGCCCCTGTCGTATCTTTATCTAAACGATGCACAATTCCAGGACGCTGTACGCCGCCAATTCCAGGTAAATTAGGACAGTGCGCAAGTAAAGCATTGACGAGTGTACCACCAGCATGACCAGGTGCAGGATGAACAACTAACCCTGCTGGTTTATTAATAATTAACAGCGAGTCATCTTCGTAAAGAATATCTAAGGGAATATCTTCTGGTTGTAAATCAAGCGGTTGTGCATCGGGAATTTCAACTGTAATGCGATCGCCTAGTTTTACCGTAATTTTTTTGGAGGTACAAACTTGATCGTTAAGTTGTACTTGTCCTTGTTCGATCAGGTTTTGAATGCGCGATCGCGACAAATCGGGTAATGCTTGTGCCAAATAACGGTCAAGGCGATCGCTAGGAGTTTGAACTTGAATATCTACGCTTGAGTGAGAAATATTGACTCTACCGAACTCATCAATTTCTATTGTGACGCGAGTTGATTAATGGTTCAGACGAAGATTAAGTATTGAGTTCATTACAGATGACTTTATATTTTAGATTTAGCAATGCAGTTAACTCATCATGCAAAATTTATTTTTACCCTGGACGACAAGTAGACAAAACCTCATGCAGATTGACGACATTGCCAATCACCGCGATCGCCGGTGCGCTAAATTGTTTCGCTTCCATCTGCGCCACAATTGTTTCTATTGTCCCAATCAACTCTTCTTGTTCGGGGCGCGTACCCCAGCGGACTAAAGCAATGGGTGTATCTAAACTTAATCCGGCGGCGTGTAACTGTTCGATAATATGCGGGAGATTGTGAATTCCCATGTAGACGACGATCGTTTCGGAACCATGCGCGATCGCGTGCCAATTGACGATTGGGCTGTACTTGCCTGCGGCTTCGTGACCTGTTACGAATGTTACTGAAGAACTATAGCTACGATGCGTTAATGGAATTCCAGCATAAGCAGGTGCAGCAATACCTGAAGTAATTCCAGGCACAACCTCAACGGGGATTCCTGCCTGAATCAAGTCTGCCATTTCCTCACCACCGCGACCAAAAACAAACGGATCGCCGCCTTTTAGCCGTACTACGATCGCGTTGTCTTGGGCTTTTTCAATTAAAAGTTGCGTAATCTCATCCTGAATCAACGAATGACGCCCACGACGTTTTCCCGCATGAATCTTTTCCGCTTGCGGGTTAATCATCATTAAAATTGCCGGACTCACTAATGCATCGTAGATGACAACATCTGCACACTCTAACAATCCTTTCCCTTTAAGCGTCATTAATCCTGGATCTCCAGGTCCCGCACCCACTAAATAAACCTTACCCAATTCTTCTTTCTCTGCGTGCATTGTCGTTCATTTTTCAACCAAGTCCCAAATTAAACCTGCTAACTTTGCACTCGCGCCGATTGGTTCAGTTAAATGTAACTTTGCGCCAAAAGACGCTTGTAATTGTGCTACGAGTTGCGTGATCGCATCAGTAATCCCTCCAGCAAACAGAAAGTAGGGTAAAATCCCGATTTGCTGATGACCTGCGGTAACTAATGCTTGTATGCGTGCCTCTAAACTCGGTGCAACTGCCCAATAAGCATCTATGGCATTCAACTGCTTGGCTATGGCTTTCACGGGGTCTTTCGCACCAGGGCGGCGGCTACCGTGCGATAATAAAATCCAACTGGCCATGTCGTTATGAGTCATCGTTGCGGCTAACAGACGTACTAAACCTGGATGCGTACCGAGATGCGGTCGCAAATTAATTGTGATTTCGTTTCCTAAAGTTTGTTGAGCGATCACGACTTGCGCGGGAATATCTTCTTTAACGTGCGTTCCTGGTAGTAAAAAGACTGGGACGATCTGTATTTTTTTGTAACCTTGAGTCAGCGCGCGATCGCTAAATTCCTTAATTTGCTGCGCTAATGATAGCGAACCTAACTCTAAACAGGCTTTATCAACAAGTGGCGGCTTAATGGAACTGACACTGAATGTAGACGCGCGATAGAAACGATCTCTACACTGCTGTTGATTGGCTGACGAGTCCGCAAGCAATCTTACCAACTGCTCCATAGCAAATTCAGGTCGCGGGTCGCGACTTCCATGTGATACTAGCAAATAAGCAGATGGCATCAACCAAGTAATATCAATATTGTTATCTCTTAGCTATTATAATTAAAACCGTATTCTTGATTTATTCTGTATCATTCTTGTCTGTTTCTTACGACCATAACTCAGTCAAAATTTTGGACAACTCTGATTTTAGCAATTAAGAATCTATATTTCATAAAAATATGAAAGGTCAGCGGGTTAAATTCCTACTGACCTTTTCGAATCTATTTCTTACACTCGAAAACTAGGTATCTTATTGCTTATCTGCAACTGGGTCTGCAATATAGCGGAAGGTTGGTTCAGAGTTCCAAGGACCGCGCTCGTCTTGCTTGCCGTTTGTAGATAGATTGTAATAGATATCTACGGTTTCATCCGGCTGAATTGCACCGAAGAATGGATCGGTGAGCTTACCCAGAGACTCCAAAGCCTTCATAAACATCTGAGTGTGAGAAATTTCTCTGGTGAGTAGATGTACTAAAGTTTTCTTAGTACCCTCATCAGGGGCTAATTTGATAAGATCCTCATAGGTTTGACGCGCACCCGCTTCAGCCGCGATATTGGCGCGTAGGTCGCGGACTACATTACCACCTTCATTGAGATAGCTAGCCGTCCAAGCGTTACCCTGGCTGTCCAAGAAATGAGGTCCCATACCGCGTACGGCAAACAATGTACTTTTGTATGCTTCTGTCTGGTCTACATTTTTAGTATGCGCTTCAATCAGCTTACCGACCATTTCTAAATGACCGAATTCCTCAATTGCAATATCCTGAAGCATATCTTTGATGCCAGGATTCTCAACATGAAATGACTGTACCCAGTATTGTAAAGCAGCAGAAAGTTCGCCTGTTGCTCCCCCAAACTGCTCTAGCAGTAGCTGGGCAAAACGGGGGTTTGCTTCATCAATATTGACAACGTGAATTGGTTCTTTTTTGTGAAAAAACACAGTATTCTCCCTCTCTTTGACTGCGGTGTATTAAATTCAGTTGGATAATTTGTAGTAAAATTGCTGCAATTAACCAACTTCAATTTAATTTCAGACGGGTTTGTAATCTTTATTAAAATGTTAGTCTTGATAGCTAACTCAGACTTACCTCGGAAGAAAGATTTTGTAGTCAAATTTTTCTTCCCAAAGTTGGCATTTTCGACTTTTTTTTAGGCTTTTTCCAGCTGATAATAGTGTATGACATAACATATAATTAAGGTTACATATTATACATACGCTTGCCGTAGTCAATCTCCTTTGTTGACTGCGAAGCGAAAAGGAAACAAAAATAGTCCGCGAAGGTCGATCGAAAATATAAAAAAGTCTGAGTTACAAGGAATAAATACTCGTGTTCTTCTCCAAACGCCGCCAGCGGCTAGCCATTTTATTATTTAGCTTTTGCCTAAGTGGAGTTTTACTACTAAATAGTAGTTGGGCTGCAACACAACCAGCACCTGTACAGGCTGAGACGAATGCATCAGTAGTCAATCAACCGCTCTCAGTAACAGAAAATGTCCGCAAGACAGTACTAGAAAATGGGCTAACAGTATTGACAAAAGAAGTTCGTACTGCGCCCGTCGTGAGCGTACAAGTGTGGTATCAAATTGGTTCGCGGGATGAAGCCCCAGGAGTGAATGGCATTGCGCACCAATTAGAACATATGTTATTCAAAGGAACAACTGATCGCCCGATTCAGTTTGGACGCTTATTTAATGCTTTAGGAAGTGACTCGAATGCGTTTACCAGCTACGACCAAACGGCTTACTTTGGGACAGTAGAACGCAACAAGTTGCAAGCATTGCTGACACTAGAAGCAGATCGGATGCAAAATGCGTTAATAGATGCAGAGGAACTCGAAAGCGAAAAACGTGTTGTCATCTCTGAGTTACAAGGATATGAAAATGATCCAGGCTACCGCCTCAGTCGCGCTGTCATGCGGGCGGTGTTTCCTAAAAGTCCTTACGGATTACCCATAGGTGGTACAAGATCCGACGTGCAAAAGTTTACAGTCGAGCAAGTCCGCGAATACTACCGTAATTATTACAGCCCAGAAAATGCAACTTTAGTTGTTGTGGGGGATTTTGATACGGATACAACTTTAGCAACAATTAATGAAACTTTCGGCAAAATCCCGAATCAAGAGTCCACGCCTAGCGTGAGTGGAACACAGAAGTTGCGATCGCTACTCGTTCAAAGTCGTAGACCAGAATCTAACACAAACAACGAGCCAAAAAGAGCTAATACGCCAATTGTCTTGCGCGAACCAGGCGCAGCAGCTTCATTACAGACAGTTTATCCATTACCGAATGTTAATCATCCCGATGTACCAGCACTTGATGTGATGGATTACATTCTCAGCGAAGGTAGAAATTCACGGCTGTATCAAGCATTAATCGAATCAGGGTTAGCAAGCGATGCTGGCGGTTATGTCGCTAGCATGAAATCATCTGGTTGGTATAATCTTGCAGCAACCGCCGCGCCAGGTCAAGCGTTGCCAAAAATCGATAGTGTGATGCAACAGGCGATCGCGCAACTGCAAACAAAAGGCGTTACCCAAGCAGAAGTTAACCGCGCAAAGGCCTTAGTCAAAGCGACAGTCATTTTAAGTAATCGCGATATTACCTCGCAAGCAATGCAACTTGGTTATAACCAAACAACAGCAGGTAATTACCGTTTTACAGACCGCTACTTAGCCGCCATCGAACAAGTTACACCAGCAGATGTCCAACGCGTCGCGAATACTTATCTACAACCAGAAAAACGCAGGGTCGGCTTTTTTGAACCAACAGCGATCGCCGCAGATCAGTCTGTTGGCGCAGCAGGTGCAACGCAAACGCACGAAAGCTTCACCGCAGGACCACCCGTTGACCCCGCAGAAGTAGCCAAATACCTACCACCAATCGAATCAGCAACACCAACCGCGCGTCAGTTACCTGAGCAATTTAAACTAACAAATGGGCTAGAAGTCTTACTTTTACCCGATAAAAGTACGCCGACAGTGACACTCAGTGGCTACATCAAAGCAGGTTCAGAATACGATATTAATGCGAAAGCTGGACTAGCTGCACTCACCGCAGATAATTTGATGAATGGCACTAAGACGAAAGATGCACAAACATTAGCTGCATCGCTAGAAAATCGCGGCGCGAGGTTAGAATTCGCGGCTTTTCGTGAAGGAGTTGACGCGACTGGCTACAGCTTAGCCACAGATTTACCCGTTTTAATTGAGACGTTTGCGGATGTGATGCAAAATGCGAACTTTCCTGCGAATGAATTGGAACTCGCACGAAAACGTGCTTTGACGAATTTAAAGCTAGAGTTAGATTCACCTGCGCAGGTAGCGCGACGCCAATTTCAACAAACAATTTATCCGCCAAACCATCCTTACCATAGCTTCCCCACCGCAGAAAGCTTGCAGCAAATTAACCGCGCAGATGTGATGCGCTTCTATCAGCAGCATTATCGTCCCGACCAAGTTACTTTGGCGTTAGTCGGAGATTTTGAACCGCAACAAGTGCGATCGCTTCTCGAACAACAATTTAAAAACTGGCGATCTTCAGGTAAACCGCCTGCGGTGAATTACCCGCAAGTGTCGTTACCCAATTCTGTAGTCCGGCGTAACCCTGTTCTACCTGGCAAAACCCAAGCAATTACGTTGATGGGTTATCGCGGAATTGAACGACGCGATCCGCGCTACTACAGCGCTTTGGTATTGAATCAAATCTTGGGTGGAGATACGCTATCCAGTCGCCTAGGAACCGAAATTCGCGATCGCCAAGGTTTAACTTATGGCATTTATAGCTATTTCCAAGCAGGTAGAAACGCAGGTCCATTCTTAATTCAAATGCAAACCTCTCCAGAAGATGCAGCGCGGGCAATTGCTAGTACCACTCGATTGTTACAACAAGTTCACAATCAAGGTGTCAGTCAAAACGAACTAGATACCGCGAAGCGATCGCTCACAAGCGGTTATACCGTATCCTTGGCAAATCCTGATAGCATTGCAACTCAAATTTTAATGAATGCAGTGCATGAACTTAGTGCAGCCGAATTACGCGCCTTTCCTCAAAAAATCGATTCAGTGACACTTACCCAAGTCAATCAAACAGCAAAAGAGTTGTTGCAACCAAACAACATTGTCGTCGTTACCGCAGGACCAGGAAGTAGTACGGCTAACCAATGAGAATTGCGATCGCCTGTGGCAAAAAGATAAATTACTTTAGAATAGAAAGTAATACTTTATTAAAATGCCCAGAGCGCAGCTATTGCACAATTGATTTACAGCGATGTTCTGCTGTCGTCATTCTTAATCCCCTCTGTTATCACATCGATATCTCATGAACATTCTTAGCAACTTACTATATCAACCAACTCAAGCCCCGCGTCAGAAAAAGCAACGCAGAGGTATCGAAATTAAATCAGCGCGTGAAATTGAGATCATGCGTCAATCGGCAAAGATTGTAGCTACGGTGCTCAAAGAAATTTCTGAGATGGTACAGCCAGGAATGACGACAGCTGACTTAGATGCTTATGCAGAAAAGCGCATCCGCGAAATGGACGCAACTCCTAGCTTCAAAGGCTATCACGGCTTCCCTGGTTCGATTTGCGCGAGTATCAATAACGAAGTTGTTCACGGTATTCCCAATCCCAAAAAAGTCATTCGTAACGGCGACGTTTTAAAAGTCGATACAGGTGCATACCATCAAGGCTTTCACGGTGACTCGTGCATTACAATTGCAGTTGGTGATGTGACTCCTGAAGCTGCAAAGTTGATTCAAGTAGCCGAAGAAGCATTATACAAAGGTATTGCACAAGTCAAAGCCGGAAACTATCTAATGGATATTGCTGGCGCAATTCAAGACCATGTAGAAGCAAATGGCTTTGTGATTGTCGAAGATTTTACAGGTCATGGTGTCGGTCGTAACCTTCATGAAGAACCCTCAGTGTTTAACTTCCGCACGCGCGAAATGCCAAATGTCAAGTTAAGGACGGGAATGACCCTTGCCATCGAACCGATTTTAAACGCTGGTTCTAAATTGACGCGGACACTAAGCGATCGCTGGACAGCAGTAACAGTAGATAATTCGCTTTCGGCACAGTTCGAGCATACCGTGTTAGTCACCGATAGTGGTTACGAAATTTTGACAGATCGAACAAAAGTTTAGACCAGTTCTAAAAGCATTTCTTTTTTAGAGAGGTAGGATGTCATTTACAACAAATTACCTCTTTTTTTGCATAATTATGAAAGCGATAACTTGTTTCTCGCGATACTTTAGTAAAGGTTATTGAAACAAGTTTCTTACACAGCAGTGCTGCCATAATTGCAGATAAGAACTTTAATAAAGTAGTTTGGTTCTTTTCTATCTTTGGAAATTGTATTTTATAAAGCATTGCATAGCCTATTCACATCGCTACCCATAATCAAATCGATATTGCGGGTGATTTTATCAATATCCCAATTCCACCACCGAATCGCTAAATCGCTGTTTGAGTAATTGTGCAGGATTACCGCCAGCAACAGTGTAAGGAGGAACATCTTTAACGACGACAGATCTTGCAGCAACGATCGCACCGTCACCAATTGTCACTCCTGGCATAATCAGCGATTCGTAGCCAATCCAAACATCGTTACCAATGATAGTATCGCCCTTGCTGGGTAAATTCATCACCTGATCAATCGCAGTTTCCCAACCGTGTCCAAACATCGGAAAAGGATACGTAGATACTCCATCAAGTTTGTGATTCGCGCCATTCATGATGAATTTGACATTCGTTGCAATGGCACAGAACTTGCCAATAATTAAGCGATCGCTACCGTAGTTGTACAATACATTTCTCTCAAACCCTTCAGGATCGACAGGATCGTCGTAGTATGAATAATCACCAACAATGATATTTGCCGCTTTAATAAAATTTTTGATCAAGCAAACACGACGATGATCGACCATCGGATAAGGTTGGTTGGGATCGGGTCCATATTGAGTCAATCGATTTACTCCTAAGTGAGAATCTAATTTTAGGGAAAGAAGATAAAACAGAAGAATTTCTTGCTAGACTCGCCTGCAATGTGCTAGCTAGCGAATATGAATAAAACTGATTTAGCCTTTACCTCCGCGCTTGAACAAGCGCAGTTAATCCGCAGCGGTGAAGTATCGCCCGTCGAATTAGTCGAACTTTACTTAGAACGCATTCAGCAACTCGATGGTCAAATCGGTAGTTATTTTACTGTAATGGCAGAAAGTGCGATCGC
Organism: Chroogloeocystis siderophila 5.2 s.c.1; assembly: GCF_001904655.1. Taxonomy (NCBI): domain Bacteria; kingdom Bacillati; phylum Cyanobacteriota; class Cyanophyceae; order Chroococcidiopsidales; family Chroococcidiopsidaceae; genus Chroogloeocystis; species Chroogloeocystis siderophila. Next base: position 210,780 of record NZ_MRCC01000006.1, read on the forward strand.
CGATGCGAAAGCCAAAGCAGAGTTATTGACTAGAAGCGACAAATTCCCACCATTTTTTGGCGTACCGATCGCAATTAAAGATCTTAATCCTGTTGCGGGTTTTCCCTGTACTTATGGCGTTCCAGTCTTAAAAAACGAAATCGCCACTTACGATGATGGAGTCGTTACCCGCCTTCGCCATGCAGGATTCACAATCTTAGGAAAAACCGCAACATCCGAACTCGGTTCTTTTCCCTATACCGAACCCACAGGATTTCCACCAACGCGCAATCCTTGGAACTTAAATCATACCGCAGGAGGTTCGAGTGGAGGTGCAGCCGCAGCCGTCGCTGCTGGGTTGTGTGCGATCGCGCAAGGTTCGGACGCCGGCGGTTCAATTCGCGGTCCTGCATTTTGTTGTGGTTTAGTTGGAATTAAGCCCTCACGCGGTAGAGTATCATGGGCACCTGTCGGCGATCGCTTGAGTGGTCTTTCTTCTAATGGTCCGATTGCGCGTACAGTTACAGATGCAGCAGCGTTACTTGATGTCATGTCTGGTTATACCACGGGCGATCCGTATTGGCTACCCGATCCCGAACCAAGTTTTCTGGCAGCAACGACGCAACAATTAGGACGTTTACGCATTGCATTTACAACAGCAATACCACCAATCGGGGAAGCTGATGCGGTGTGTCAACAAACGGTACACGATACCGTCAAAAAACTACAAACCATGGGACATATTGTCGAACCAGGTTGCCCTGATTTTAGCGGCTTAATTGAACCTTTTACGCGCATTTGGCAATCCGCAGTAGGTGCTAGCGGGATTCCGCAAGAAGTTTTGCAACCACTCAACCAGTGGCTACTCGCACAAAGCGGAACTGCGGGAGATTATTTAAGGGCTGTATCACAAATGCAAGTGATCGCCCGTCGAATTGTCGCCTTCTTTGATTCTGTAGATGTGCTAGTTACGCCAACGTATATGCACCCGCCAATTACTGTTGGTGAATGGGCTAATTTAAATCCAGAAGCAACATTGCAAAAAATGGTTAACTGGATTGCACCATGTCCGCCATTTAATGCTAGCGGTCAACCCGCGATCGCACTTCCCACGGGTTTTGATAATAATGGCTTACCAATTGGTATACAACTTGTCGGTCGTCCTGCCGCAGAATCGACTTTAATCGCATTAGCCGCGCAACTCGAAGCCGTTGTAGGATTGAGTCAACATCGTCCAGCGATCGCGATGTGATGAAGCCTCCGGTTGCAGTCGAGGCTAACGAAACCAAGCGTGTCTGCGCATACTATTTTGATTCAAAAGTCCACGCAGGTGAACGTTGTTTATGCAGCCGCGAATTCATTCGCCAGGCGATTCATTAATAATCTGCTGATATGCGTAAAAACTTTGTTTCGGCGTTCTTTGCTGCGAATCAAAATCAACGTACACAATGCCAAAGCGCTTGTCGTACCCAAACAGCCACTCAAAGTTATCGCAAAAACTCCATAGAAAATATCCGCGCAAATCTACACCATCGCGTTTTGCTTGTAAAGCACTATCAATATGACGTTTGATGTAGTCAGTACGTAAAGGATCTTTAACAATATTTCCGTTTAGCTGTTCGTCAGCCGCTCCAAAACCTGCACCGTTTTCGGTAATATATATCGTCGGATTGCCATACTCATTTTTGATCCACACAAGCAGCTGATAAAGATGCTCTGGTCGAACAGGACCATTAAACATTTTCACCTCATCTGGGTTCGTTGAGAACCACTCTGCCCCGTAAGGTGCGGAAGCATCAGCTTTGATATAGGCTGGCGCATAGAAATTAACACCAATAAAATCTGGTTTATGCGCAGCGATTAACTGCATATCCTTTGCTGATACTTGAAAAGCAGGATTATATTTCTGGTGCAATTTCACAATATCATCTGGATATTTACCTTTATATATTGCATCCAAAAACCAGCGATTATGCAAACCATCAAACACCGTAGCTGCTTGGACGTCTTTTATATTATTTGCATCCAGCGGAATAGTCGGCGTAAAGCTTAAAGTAATGCCAATGACTCCACCTAAATTTAACTGATAATAATTTTGAGTGGCGATCGCACTGGCTAATAACAAATGATGTACCGCTTCCGCTTGTTTGCCGTAAGTTTCATTACTGATCGCATAAGGATTTGCCTTTTTCGCGATCGCATTGTGTGCTAAAAGTTCAATGAAAAATAGATAAATAAAAGGTTCGTTAAATGTGATAAATTTCTTAACGCGATCGCCGTAATTTGTAAACAGAACGTTAGTATATTCTACATACCAATGAACCGAATCAGAATGACTCCAACCACCTCTTTCTTGTAATTTATATGGCAAATCCCAATGAAAATTAGTGATGACAGGTTCAATGTCATTGGCTAAAAGATCGTCGATTAACTGATTGTAATAAGCCATACCCTGCGAGTTGACTTCACCCGTCCCATTAGGAAGAATACGCGACCAGGTAATTGAGAAGCGATAAGCATTGACACCCAGTTGTTTCATCAATGCCATATCTCGCAAATACTGCGATCGCTCGTAAAAATTAATCGCAACATTACCTGTATGCTGTTTGTCAATAAACGCCTTAGTTACCTGATAGTCATTCGTATAAGCATCCCAATTTGACCTACCTTTACCATCAGCTTGATAACCGCCTTCAACCTGATAAGCAGCACTCGCAACACCCCAAAGAAATTTATCTTGTACAAACATTATTATTTTCCTGCAAATAACTGTGGCCATAACACCATCTAATACAGTCTTCTGTGCGAACTCTGTGTACGGACGGACACTTTGTGCTCAACAGAGGACACCTCTACACCCACCTTCCATGTGTCCTCTTCTGTGGTTCGTATTTTCCCGATTACCTCCGTCCAACGCATCTACCCTGACACTGATAAATCAGCACTAGGGTGAAAAACAACACAAACCAATACGCGCAGGTGCAGCAGTTAATTATGTTAATGTCAGCAATAAGCTTTTACCTTGAGGAATCATGCTGGCAGCAATTTTGTACGACCTTGATGGAACTATCGTCAACACCGATCCTCTCCATTACCAAGTTTGGCGCGAAATGTTGCAGAAATACGGTATTGAGATTGATGAAGAGTTCTACAAAAATCACATGAGTGGGCGACTCAATCCCCAAATCGTGCGCGATTTTATGCCAGAGTGGTCAACCGAAGCTATTTATGAGTTTAGCGATCGCAAAGAAGCCCGTTTCCGCGAAGTTGCGGGTCATCTCAAGCCACTTCCTGGTGTTTATGATGCGATCACCTGGGGAACCGAACGCGGACTTAAACAAGCATTAGTTACAAACGCGCCGCGTGCGAATGCGGAATATATGCTAGAGGTGTTACAACTTTCCACTGCATTTGACCGCGTTGTCATCTCTGCTGAGGTTGGTATCCCTAAGCCTGACCCCGCGCCTTATGAGTATATTCTTAAGGAGTTTGGCATCACGCCAGGCGAAGCTTTAGCGTTTGAAGATTCACCGTCAGGAATGCGATCAGCTGTTGCAGCCGGTATTAAAACTGTCGGTATTGCTACGACTCAAGAACCTGGTGAACTGTATGAACTAGGTGCAGCCTTAGTGATCTCTGATTATACCGACTCAAGATTATGGAAATTGCTAGAACCTCATCACTAAAATTGTCATAAGAGGAATGAGTAATAGTTAGATATTCTTGTTAATTACCAATTACCAACTTTGAAGTTAAATTTATTTTTCCCTAGTTGCTCAAATCGTATTGCATGATAAATATATGCAGGCAACTATTGAGCAAATTTCGCAAGTAAACATATTGGTAGGGTTAGAAACCCCAGACAAGTTGAAGTTACAACCTCATACGCAAGTCCGCCAATATTTGCAAGGAGAAATTGTATTTCATGAAGGCGATCGCTTGCCAGCTAAATTGTATGCTCTCATCGATGGAGCATTACAAGTTACTAAAACCGCAACTACAGGCAAAGAAACGATTTTACGGGCATTACGTGCAGGAGAAATTTTTGCCGCGCCAGCACTTTTGGGTAACGGAATTGCCCCAGCAACTGTAACAGCAGAAACGGATTGTCAAATTCTAACTGTCGAGCGCGATGCATTACTCAGCGCAATTCAGCAAAATCCTGATGTTGCCTTACAGATGCTAATGGTGTTTAATTCGCGCCTGCAACAACTGCATGAAACAGTTCATGGTTTAGTTTCCGAACGCGCGATCGTGCGCTTAGCAAGAGTAATTCATTATTCTGCGATAGAATACGGCACTAAAAGTACTAAAGATGGCGATTTTTTACAGGTTAAGTTACCTTACTATCGCATTGCACGGAGTATTGGTATTACTTATGAAGAATGCGTAAGATTAATTAAAAGTCTTAACTGCCTTGCTTATAGTCGAGGTGGAAAGATCGCGATTTTGGATATGGAAAAGTTAGAAGCGATCGCGCGTGGAGAATTAGAAAGTACCGAGTAAATTCACCGTACTTCTGCACTACTGCTATTAAATTATACATCTGAATGACGATCAAAACTATGGTTTGTAGGATAAACGCTATGCTTTTGCCTATACAAAACCATCAATTCTAGAGCTTCTTTAACGCCTTTTTCTAGTGCTGACAACCTTTGATCGACATTATCTAGCCTTTCATGGCAAGACATCATGCCCAAATAAGACCTAAGGGCGCTAATCACGATTTCTGATTTAGACTGCCCTGTTTCTTTCATCCTGGCAAGAATCGCCTGTTCTAACTCAGGAGGAATCCTAACACCAAGGAAGGGATTTGCCATGTCAGTCTTGTGAGTGTAAGCTTTGACCTTTGATGATAACAGTTTGCCAGTGAGTCACAGAAGTTGTAACGATGAATTATAAGAGCTTGAAGTAGTCACTCACGCTTGTGTAACATTGTGATATCTCAACTGCTAGATCGCTATCTATCTTACTCAACCCTTAACCGGCATGAACATACGCCTCAAGCTAAAAAACATTTCTTTGAAACAGCTTCGCTTCGGCTAAGCCCACCGTTTTATGAAAACATTTGTTATCATTTGTTATCAAGACCGTAATAACTCATCTCAAAACGCTTCAGGTTCGAAACGCGAGGCAATCTTAATGATGGGTCAATTTAGCCATGACAAGAATTGCTAGCGAGTTGCTGAACACAAGCAAGGAGTACTCGATAGTGGCGAGCGATAAGAAGAAAATTTTGGTGGTAGACGATGAAGCAATGATCCGTCGCATTCTCACCACAAGGCTTTCTATGGTGGGGTACAAAGTTGTAGCAGCTGCTGACGGAAAAGAAGCTTTAGAGGTCTTCACAGCCGAAGACCCTGATCTCGTAGTCTTGGATGTGATGTTACCAAAGCTAGATGGATATGGTGTTTGTCAAGAAATTCGTGAGACTTCTGATATTCCGATTATCATGCTAACTGCCTTGGGTGACGTTGCAGATCGCATTACGGGACTGAAGCTAGGTGCGGATGACTATCTTGTCAAGCCTTTTTCTCCTAAGGAATTGGAAGTCAGAATTGAAGCAATTTTACGCCGAGTCGATCGCGCTAACGTATCCGGTTCGGGAGTCGTATGCGCAGGTAGGTTGCAAATTGATTTTAATAAGCGACAAGTCACGCTTAGTGAAGAGCGAATTCGGTTAACTAATTTAGAATTTAACTTACTAAAACTACTGGTTCTGCGTGCTGGAGAAGTCATATCTCGTGCTGAAATATTGCAACAGATTTGGGGCTATGGCCCGCGCCAGCAAGCCGATGTCCGAGTTGTCGATGTTCACATCTCGCGGCTACGAGTCAAGCTGAAAGAAGACCCCAAAAACCCAGAATTTATTCATACAGACCGAGGTACGGGCTATTTTTTTCAGAAGGTAACGGAAATCCCACAAGTTCTAGGAGCATAGAATGCGATTAATGTCAAGATAAAGTAGCGATCGCTTTAGCACAAAAAAATCTCCAAGATCAAACTTGGAGACTAAAAATTATTCAACAATCAATTAACCTTCGGTAGCCTTTAATTCTGCAATACTAGTCTGTACTGGAAAGCGGAAGACCGCAAAAATTGCTCTTACAGTAAACGCAAACATTGCCAGTGTACCCACCGCAAAAATAATATCCCCTGGAATTCGCAGCCAAACCGTCCATCGCATCCACGGGCTAGTAATGACTTCTGCACTCCGCGCAAACCAAGTACCATGATTTACCGATTCAACAAGTTGATAAAATCCATTGGGAATTAAACCAAAAACTAACATCACAACCAAACCACCATTAATTGCCCAAAATGCAAAACGCAGCAACTTTTCATTCCAAGCATCTTCTGGTACAAATTCGCGAAAAGCAAATAGCATGAGTGCCAAAGCAAGACAACCGTAAACACCAAATAAAGCAGCATGAGCATGAATTGGAGTTGTATTTAATCCTTGAGAATAGTAAAGAATAATGGGAGGATTAATTAAGAAACCAAACACACCTGCACCGACTAAATTCCAAAAACAAGTAGCAATAAAAAAGCACAAAGGCCAACGATAAAATCCTTCAGCTTCTTGCGAAAGTTTTAGTGTTTTCAATACCTCAAAACCAATCAACGATAACGGGACAACTTCTAACGCAGAAAAGACTGCTCCCATTGCCGCAATAAACGATGGCGTCCCAGAAAAATATAAGTGATGTAAAGTTCCAATGACGCCGCTACCTAGATACAAAATTGTCGTTAGATAAGTTGCTCTTAAAGCCGAAGAACGCTTCAAAAAACCTAATTCACTACAAAGATAGGCGATAACAACTGTAGCAAATACTTCAAAAAATCCCTCGACCCAAAGGTGAATCACCCACCACCGCCAATACTCAGCAATACTTAAAGGCGTATGATTGGTATACATCAAACCAACCGAATAAAATAAAGGAATTGTAATTGCACTATAAAGGAAAAAGTGACTTAAACCAGTGGGGTTTTTCTCTTTTTGCAAAGCAGGTTTAAATGCACGGTACATTAACCACAACCAAAAGGTCATACCACCAATTAGTAGCACTTGCCAAACTCTTCCCAATTCGATGTATTCATAGCCTTGGTGTCCCCATAAAAAGCTACTTTTTACATCCAAAACTCCTGTTACGGCTTCCCAAGTACCAATCATCGAACCACCGACAATGACAGTAAGTGCAATCAGAAGAATTGTGTTACCCAGTGCTTGATATTTAGGCTCAAAACCACCAAAACGCGGAGCAAAGTATAATCCTGCTGCTAGCCAACACGTTGCAATCCAAAATATAGCTAATTGCAAGTGCCAAGTGCGAGATGCAGCATAAGGAAGAAATTGATTTAACGGAATTCCATAAAAACCTTCTCCTTCTACAGCGTAGTGTGCAGTAAACATTCCCATGAGAATTTGCACCAAAAACAACACCATAGCTACACCAAAATATAGCGAGGTAACTTTTTGGCTGGGAGTAGGAATTCGGACTGCGGGGCGGGCTGGTACTGGCTGTATTTCGTCAGATTCTTCTTGAGCCAAATAAACTAATAAAAATATACCAATTCCTGCAATAAGTACGACAATTGACACGATTGACCAAATCAGAAATTGTCCTGGTGGTTGATTACCAATTAAGTCGTCATGCGGCCAATTTGCTGTGTAAGAAAATGGTGCATTTGGTCGATTTGCTGCAGCAGCCCATGCAGTCCAAGAAAAGAAGGCGGTAACATTATGAATTTGCGTATCGTCCTTAAACCATCCATCAGGAATTGAGTGAATTGCAGAACCGTGTGCTAACAGTTTTTGGTAATCTTGAAAAACCTGTTTCAACCCTTCGGTTTGAGCATTTGTGAGAATTAATTCATGCGTTTGCGGATCGTATCGATTAGTTTTAAAGTGCTCGCTGACTTGTGCTTGTAAGCTAGCACGTTCTGGTACTGGTAAAACTTCTAAATCAGCTTGCGAGAACTCAGGATTTTCGTTGAATAGAACTCCCGCAGTGGCTAAACCCCAACGATGAAGAACATCGGCTGTCCAATCGGGTGCTAAATAGCTTCCGTGTCCCCAGATGCTACCAATATGTTGTCCACCACGCGCTAGATAAATTTCTTGTCCAGCTTGAATTTCTGGTTGGGTGAGTAAGATTTCTTGCTGAGGAGAACGAATTGTTGCTGGTACGGGCGGAGCATTTTTCCAAATAATTGCCCCAGTTCCTAATAAAACAGAGAAGGCAATAATGCAGATTAAAACTAGCCACACAGGTAAGCTGAGTTGACGTGTTTTATGTGGCGTTTTAGAGTGTGAATCTACCAGTGTTGATGCCATAGTAAAATCTCAAAAATGTGTGGATAGATTGAGATTAGGTCAATTTTTTGCAAGACTAATAATGGTGTAGTCTGAAGCTTCAAGTTTTATATGAATTTGCTCTGAGGGGTCAATATTTTTTGAAACGAACCACAGAGGACACTGAGGAGAGATTGTGAGGGCTTTTTTTATAGCAATTTAGAGTTGCTAATAGCAATTTAGAAAGATGAGCGTAAATGAATTGTGGATTGCTTTGACTGATGGTATATCTTTAATTGAACGCACTGACTAAGAATGCTATTTTAGTTACTAACTTAAGGCAGCATATACAACTGTATTTGTAGATTTCGTTTGTGTACTACGTAGCCACTCATCAAATTCTGCTAATAGATTGTCTGGCAAATTTCTTACCATTGCTACAATTGCTCCTACAAGATCATTTTCAGAAAGTTGTGCAGGTAATTTTGCTTTGAGTTCATTCGAGCGAATGCAATTGAGAAAACCACGAATTAACACTGGAATATCTCCTGTAGGAGGAGTGTAAATTAAAGCTTCGTTATCAGCTAGAGAGGTTTGACGAAATTTCTGTAAGTCACCCCAACCTAAATAACGACACTCAATGTTGCTAGCATTCATTGCTGTTAACCCCAATCAGGTTTGACGTTCTTGCGCTGCTTGAGATAGCGATCAATATCCATCGCGGCGATGCAACCATCTCCAGCGGCTACAACTGCTTGCTTAAATGGCGTGTTACGAATGTCTCCGATCGCCCAAACTCCTGGAATACTGGTTTGCATCATTTCACCAACTTTAACGCCGCCATCAGGTTTGAGTTCAATCTGATCGCCAACAAAATCAACAATGGGCTTGGCTCCTTGTAAGTAAACAAAGACGCCCTCGGCAGAAATATGTTGAGTTTTCTTATCACTCATCAAGTACAAATTAGCGCCTGTAACGCCACTGTCGTCACCTTCAATCGCGGATAAGCGGGCTTTTTTCCAAAGTTTAACTTGAGGATGCGATAGTAGTTCTTGCGCGTATTCGTTGCTTCTGGCAGGCTCTTTAGCAGTTACCCAATGAACAGTTGCCGCAAATTTTGTCAACACTTGCGCTTCGGCGATCGCCTCATGGCTCATTCCTACAACAACAACCTCGCGGTTATGATAAAAAGCGGCATCACACGTTGCACAGTAGCTTACACCTCGACCTAAAAACTCAGCTTCACCAGGGATTGAAGGCGTACGTCCCATTGCGCCAGTTGCTAGTACTAGTGTGCTCTTCCAATAAAAGTCCCTTCGGGTGTGTAAACTTTTTTCTGAGGATCTTTAGCATCAATCCCAAAAACTTGAGCGCGTTTGTAGTCAGTGCCAAATTCCATCGCTTGCTGACGCATCACCTCGAGTAATTCACTTCCTGTGACTTCACCGCGTACTCCTGGATAGTTAGCAATTTTATGCGTAATCGCAAGCGCACCTGCTGAGGGATTTTTGTCTAAAATCACTGTTTTTAACTGATAGCGGGAAGGAAGTATAGAGGGCACAAGTACAACCTGCGGGACCGCCGCCTACAATGACTACGTCATAATCAAAGTTATCCATCGTATCGAATACCTCTGATAATTAAGCAAAAACAAGTTTCGGTTCTGGCGCGTGTCCGAGATAAATATGTGCAGCAGACTTGAGAACAATCTCAGAGTAAAGAATCTTTTGAATTTCTAAGCTAGGAGAACGCTTTGCGATCGCTCGATATGCTGTAATCTCACCCTCAAGACTAAAGTCAGAATGCGTCTGGTAGTGATCGTAGTCATGAATCGCTAGAAATGCAAATCCGTAAAAGGGATTAGGGTAGAAATCTGCGCCGTAGGTTTCCATTGATACCCATAGATGTCCTTTTTCAATGTCTGCGTACAGTTCTTCTACCGTGTCATAGCACATATACTCTGAGGCTTGAACTGCAAAAGGAAGCGCTTTAAATTGACTCATGATGAAGTCAATAAGCTCATCTGTAGTCTCTTCAGAAATCTCAGCAGGAGAACTTTCTAGATAGATTTTGGCAAGTTTTTCGGTTTTAGGTGCCATCAAAGTCACCTCCTGAAGTGTCAGACTATTTGAGTTGCATCTGTACTATCTCTAGCCTGACAAAAATTCTTAACTACTTTTATGAGCTAGCTCATAGATGCCTTAGAACCACCGTTGTCACTTGTACAAGACAGCTTCTTTTAAATTTGCGATGTGCTCGAGAATTATATTAATTTCATCTGATGGTACATGATGCACCTCAAGCGCTTCACTTAGGTGTTTAACAATTGCATCAAAGTGTTCTGGTTGTAAATTTAAACCTGCGTGTGCTTTTTCCATCGAGCGTCCTTTGTAAGGAGTAGGGCTACCAAGTGCAAATGAGATGAAAGCAGTTTGGTGACGACGCTGTTTTCCCATATCTGTATGTGCAAAAAAAGAATTAACAGTATTGTCTGCTAAAACACGAGTGTAAAAATCATCGACAACCTGTTTAATAGCCTGTTCTCCGCCGAGTTTCTCGTACAATGTTGCTGATTGCATATTTTTGCCTCAAATCATCAATAATTGGCTGAAAAAATGTAACTTCAAACAAAATTATTCCTAGCTTTGTGCGATCTTTTCAGATAGCGTGAGAAGAAATGCTAAATTCTCTGTTGCTTTTAGTGCATGAGGTGCATGAGCAGGCATAAAAACAAAAATACCTGGCTGCAAAGAGATTTCTTGCCCTTGAAGGGTTAATATTCCTTCACCTTCAATCACATTAATTGTGGCGTTGTAAGTAGAAGTGTGTTCGGTTATTTCTGTGTTAGCTGCAAGACAAAATAGCACATGTTGACAAGCGTTGTCTTTAATTAATACTTTACTGAGAACTCCAGCACTAGGATATTCAATTTGTTCTCGCAGTTGGATTTTTGAAGACACATTAGTATTTATGGTAGAAGTCATGATTTCTACTTGAAAGTGTCGTTGGCATTACAAATTACTGAGTAGTGGCACAGATGAGGATATAACCTAATTCTTCATGGTATTTATTAAAAACACGTCGCATCTCTAAAACTCGTTTACGGATCGGTTCGCGAGTTAGAATATTTCCTAAAATTCGCAGCGTATTAACAATACCTTCATCCTGAAACATCTGTCTAAAATTTAAGAGACTCATTGCTCCAGTTTGAACTTTTTCGATGTGTAATCCTGCGGCTTCATAGATGTTAATCCAGTTCGCTTCGGAAAGTGGTGTTGCATTAACGCGAATAACTTGTGCAAGTTCAGCGAAAACCCCCGTGCGCGGGTTCCCCGCGTTGAGGGGAGTTTTCAAGAGAGCGCGAATTTGTTCTTCGTTGTCACGGGCTAATAATTCATGCGAGAGAAACTTACCGCCAGGTTTGAGGCAATCGCGAATTCCTTGCAAAATCTTAGCCTTCCCTGGTGGAGATTGCATTGTCAGGATGGCTTCGGCTAAAACATAATCAAACTGTCCTGGTATCGCGTCGAGATGGAAAATGTCACCCTCGATGATTTCAATTTGATTTTCTAAGTTTGCAGCCCGAATATTGTCACGCGCTTGGCGGACACTTTCAGGTTTTTTCTCGACACCAACAACTTTGACACCATAGCGTTGTGCAAGCGATATAGCACTATAGCCAAAACTCGCAGCGAGTTCTAAAACTGTTTCACCTGGTTGAAAATTCGCCCACTCAAGTAGTTGTTCTGTCGCTATTCTCCCGCCAGGACGTAGATATTTTTTACCTGCGGCTGCAAGCACTTCGTGTCCAGGTGCGGTTTGCATGAGGGTAGCCTTGGTCATCTCGATTGACCCTCTCAACTCAACTATCCTCAATTTGTCAGGAATTTATGGTTTCGTCTTTGAGCTAGCTCATACTAATAAGTGGTAATTGGGAATTGGTGAAAAGTCTGCTTTATGATCTAACTATTGGTTTGAATATCGTACAACTGGCACAAAGTACGTAGCTTTGCAGCGAGGAGATCGCGCATTGCTTCAGGAGACACAATTACGCAATTTTCCTCATACCGCAGCACTTCTCGGATTAACCAAAAAGGTAGCGCAACTCGCCGCACTACTTTACGGACATCTCTAATCGTTATATCTTCGATATCGTCATTTTTACGTTCATAGGCTTTTACCATCCAGCCCAAGAAGTGTAATTGCACTTCGATGTAATCTAATTCACCTCGCCAATCACCATTAATTGGTACAATTGACCTGATTCGCTCTAACCGCAAACAGCGATTGTGCCAAAGTTCGGGTAATTGCTGCGAATCGTCTTCTACATCTGCGGTTTCTTCACACCAAACAAGAAGATAAAAGCGTTTATCGAAGAATTTAATCTCAGCGTGGCGAACGGTGTATTCTCGGTCTTTGTCTTGCGAGTCATGATAGAGGATGTAAAAAGGTTGTTTTTTCTCCCGATATTCATCGACTAAAATCCGCCATGCTTGAGCGGGTTGGCTGAGTTGTTTAAGCAACGATTGCCGCAAGGGAGTTTCTAGATTGCCTCTATCTAACAAAAGTGTAAGTATAGTTTGAGCTTCCCCAATACGACCTGCATCATTTAAAGCTTTAATTGCTTGCTGCAAGGCATTAATTTGATTGGAATCAAGCTCAAAGGGCTTTCCTAGCTCTAGGGCGTGTTGGGCGATCGCCACGATTAACCCAGAAATACTAGGGTCTTTGCCCCACAAAATGTTGAATCGGCAGGCGATCGCTTCGAGTTGTTCTTTCGTTCCTGGTGGAATTGACAGTGTAATTGTCTCTTTTTTTCTTGGCATCCTACTTTGTAATTACAATATTGACAAAACTTGAAATAAAGAGCTAATGTAAATATATTAGCGGGTAATTGAGGATCTAAATGCAAAATGAACACGCATCTGCACCGATTCTAAAAAACCCGAATGAAAAACCATCCCATCACCTACAACAGGTCAACTGTTATGACCCAGGACGATTTACTGTCGATAATTTCTATCGACCCAAATATCTGTGTTGGCAAACCTTGCATTCGCGGACATCGTATATGGGTTTCCCTGATTTTGGACTACTTAGCAGGTAGTGCAACAATTGAGAACGTTCTTGAAGCTTATCCAAGCATAGAACGAGAAGACGTGCTTGCTTGTATCGGCTACGGTGCAGAAATGTCGCGGGATGTTTTTGTTGAACTTCCTCTGAGTAAAAAAAAGGAAAAAAGTATTGCTGATGCGGTTGCTTAAATAGATGAAGTAACTCTGGGGGAATATCTTCGGGTGATTCTACAATATATGACTGAAATAATTCTGGCGGGAGATGAATATTGATACACAACATTGGTTGCTGTTAATGTTTGGTCTACACTTCTAGGCAATGTCGTTGTTTATCTTGGTAAACTGTGGTTTATAGATCGTATAGTTTGGCTGTACGAAGACATGAAAGACACCAACGCAGAATATCGTAGCTGGTTGTATTGATAATAGAATAAAAGCTTAGCGCATGACCCCCGCAAATGTAATCATACAACCGTTCTTCGTAGCTTTCTGTAAGATAGAGTTTTGCATTAGTCCACGGAGGTGGACTTCGTTTGTTAAGCCGCGACTTCAGTCGCCAGGCTATTGATCTTCAAATTTTATGTCAGTATATCCATGCAAGATAGCGATGTCATCATCATTGGTAGTGGTATCGGTGGTTTAACCGCTGGTGGTTTATTATCGCGTTATGGCAAACGAGTTATTGTTTGTGAAAGTCACAACATTGCTGGTGGTGCAGCACACAGTTTCACGCGACGCAGATTTATCTTTGATTCGGGTCCTTCGTTTTACTGTGGTTTGAGTAACCCACATAGTTATAACCCCTTACGGCAAGTTCTAGAAGTGTTAGGAGAATCAATAAAATCGATCTCTTATGACCCGCCAGGACACTACCACTTTCCTGAAGGTACTTTTGCAGTTTATAGCTCAATTGAGCAGTATCTTGAGACAGTAGCCAAAATTACTCCCCTAGGTGCAAGGGAACTACAGCGATTTATCCAACGATTGCTTCCACTGTATGAATCTTTACAAGGAATTCCCACACTCGCTTTAAGAGCAGATTGGCAACTTATTCCGACTCTATTAAAATACTTACCATCATTGCTCAAAATGCTACCTCATTTAGGAACGATCCAAAGTTCTGTAGGGCAAGTAATGGATCGGGAAGTACAAGACCCTTGGGTACGACGATTAATTGATTTAGAGTGTTTTCTCTTATCAGGCTTAAAGGCACATGGCACAATTGCTCCAGAAGTTGCGTTTATGTTAGGTGAGCGATCGCACATCGGAGTCGATTATCCTATTGGTGGTAGTGGTGTGATCGTTGATGCTTTAGTACGCGGTTTAAAACGTTGGGGTGGTGAGTTGCGCTTGGGAACTCATGTCGAGCAAATCTTGGTAGAGTCTAGTAAAGTCGCTGGGGTGCGCTTACGCAACGGTGAAATCCTCAAAGCCCCTGTAGTGATTTCCAATGCTTCAATTTGGGATACATGTAATAATTTGTTGCGTCCTGAAAACTTACCCGCATCCTATCGCCAAGCCTCATTAAAGACACCAGCGGTAGATAGCTTTATGCATCTTCATCTCGGTATCAAAGCTGAGGGTTTAGAGCATTTGACAGGTCATCATGTTGTCGTTCATGATACACAACAGGATATTACCGAACCAGGTAACACGTGCATGATTTCAATTCCTTCCGTATGGGATGCGACGCTTGCACCATCGGGTCATCATGTCGTTCATGCTTATACATTAGAACCTTACAGCAATTGGCAGCGCGATGATCGGTATGAAGAGAAGAAAAAAGCGCGATCGCAATCCTTATACAAAGCTTTAGAATGCATAATTCCTGATATTAGGCAACGAGTTGTCATAGAACTTATTGGTACGCCATTAACCCATGCCTATTATCTCCGACGATATCAAGGTACATACGGACCTGCGATCGCCGCAGGTCAAGGGATGTTCCTTGGAACTACGACACCGATACCAGGATTATACCGCGTTGGCGATAGCACGATGCCAGGAATTGGCGTTCCTGCGGTTGCAGCTTCGGGCATTTTGTGTGCCAATACTTTAGTCACACCGCAACAAACAGCCGAGATACTTTCTAATTATTAAGCTGGCACAATGAAGGGCAGAAGTTGCAAAGCAAGTATCAATGACTAATCCTATTCCCATTTCAACGCTGTTTATCGGACTTAGTGGTTTCATCGCTTTTGCGCTGTCTTATATGGAGCGAATTAGTACTAGGGTTTGGCATGGCGGATCGAAAGAAGAGGTAGCAACGCAGCCTAATTACCTCGATAAGCCTAGTAAATGGGCAGCCTTTGTCGAGAACTACACGCAAAAGTGAGTTGCAACCAAAACGAGTGATGATGGACGGAGTATTGCAGCGAAAAGTTCGTGCTTTTGGCAATTTTAGCGAGTATGTACCGGTGGGATTACTGTTTCTTGTGGCGTTGGAGTTAATGAAATTGCCGACTGTGTTAGTATGGCTGCTGGGAAGCGCATTAATTATAAAACGAATTACCCATGCTTGGGGATTAATTACAACGTATGGACTGTCCCCAGGTCGTGCTGTTAGATTTTTTCTGACTTGGTTCGTGTATTTAGTTGGTGCTGGTGTTTGCGTTTATTACGGTGTAGTTGGAATTTTGTCGTAACTGCAAATTACCAAGTCATCATTCACAACTCTGTACAGCGGTAAGTGGCTGGCTTTATTCTAGTTACTACACGCCAGCCACTCATCAGTTTTACTTATCCAACAGTTGCTGAAAGTGGTTGAGACGCTGCTTTCAACGCATCGGCTTTATCGGTACGTTCCCATGGCAAATCCAAATCAGTGCGACCAAAATGACCGTAAGCCGCGACGTCCTGATAAAAACGTCCGCCTCGTTCAGATGGCAGCTTTTGCAAATTAAAAGCATGGATAATGCCCGCAGGACGAAGTTCAAAGTGCTGTTTGACTAACTCTAGTAAGCGATCTTCTTCAACTTTGCCCGTACCAAAGGTTTCCACTAAGATACTGACAGGTCGCGCGACACCGATCGCATAACTCAGTTGTACTTCACACTTTTCTGCCAACCCAGCAGCAACAATATTTTTAGCGACATAACGACACGCATAAGCCGCACTGCGGTCTACTTTTGTGGGATCTTTACCAGAAAAAGCCCCACCACCGTGGCGCGAATAACCACCGTAGGTATCCACAATGATCTTACGTCCAGTGAGTCCTGAATCTCCTTGCGGACCACCAATGACAAACTTACCAGTAGGATTTACTAAAAAGCGCGTACTATCATCTGGTTTAATCGCAATATCGGCAAACACAGGTTCAACTACTGCTGTCCATAAATCCGCTTTGATTTTGGCTTGTACCGCTTCGGTATTGGTAATATCACCAATTGTTGCTGTATGCTGAGTGGAAATGAGGATGGTGTCAATTCCGACTGGACGTCCATCTTCGTAAGCAACGGTGACTTGAGTTTTACCATCAGGACGAAGGTAAGGTAAATCTCCTGTTTTGCGTACAGCAGCTAAGCGGCGGGAAATTCGGTGTGCCAAACTGATTGGTAATGGCATCAACTCGGGTGTTTCGTTGCAAGCAAAGCCAAACATGATACCTTGGTCGCCAGCACCGATCGCATCGAATTGTTCTTCGCTATCTTGTTCGCGACTTTCGTGCGCTGTATTCACACCTTGGGCAATATCGGGCGATTGTTCGTCTAAAGCAACTAAAACCGCACAACTATTGTCAGAAAAGCCATTATTCGCATCGGTATAGCCAATATCAGCAATTTTCTTGCGCGCAATATCAACGTAGTTAACATGGGCTTTGGTGCTGATTTCTCCGGTAATCAGGACTAACCCAGTATTGACGACAACTTCTGCGGCAACGCGGCTAGCAGGATCTTGTGCTAGCAACGTATCTAAAATGGTATCAGAAATTTGATCGCAGATTTTGTCTGGATGTCCTTCTGTGACTGATTCAGAAGTAAAAAAATAACGACGAGACAAGGGCATCTCCTTAACTCATAATGTATAAGTGTTGATGGTTGTATGATGTTAGTCTGCCATCATAGCAACATTTCCAATATACGGATAAGTTAAGAATAAAGGATGATCCCAAAAGTCGGGGAAAATTTAGTTGGATTGGCAGATCTGAATTTCATTGAGTTGCGCGATCGCCACATCGGCTGAATGTAAATGTGCAGCCGCACTTCTCCAGGAAATACCAATACACCCTGCTGCACCAGCGTTACGCGCCATTTCGATATCACCTACCGAATCTCCTACCATTAAGGTATTTTGGGGTGCGACTTCTAGCTTTTGGCAAGCTTGAATAAACAACGCCGGATCGGGTTTACTAGGTCCAAATTCCTCAACTCCCATTTGCAATTGTACGTAGTCTTGCAACTGATGGCGTTCGACAAAAGCTTTTACGCGCTGTGTAGAAGCTGCTGAAAGAATTCCTAGTTTCAAACCTGCTTGCGATAGATCCTGTAAGACTTCCAACGAACCGACAAATAAGGGTGAAGGTGTTGTCCCAATCACTTGATCGGCTTCCATAAACGCATTGTGCGCGATCGCGCGTGAGTCTAACCACCCCCGCCCTGTTTCAGCAATATAAGCTGCTGCGGCAATTTCGGTTTCATAACGACTACCAACTGCAAGTAATCCTGTCGGATCGAGGCGATCGCCCTGAATTCCAAACGCCATTAATAACGGTTCTCCGATTCCTGGAATTTGCGCATCAATTAAGCGCGATCGCTTTTGCCCTAAGGAACGCAAATATTCTTCAGAATCTTCTAGCGTGCCGTCTTTATCAAAGATGATTGCTTGGATGTTTTGAAAAGTTATATGTTTACACTGAATTGTAACCAAATAAGATACCTCGCTGATAATGCTGCTGTTATTATTTTGATTAAAACTTGTCTAAAACTCAATTTGCGGCTCATTGCACGAAGTGTGCATACACATTTGATTTGTGTAACTCACAGATTAAAATTTATGGCTTGAGAAATAAAAAAAGAGGGATAAACCCTCTTGTTATGAAGTATGAATTACTGTTACTTTCTCCGCAAAAATAAACTTACTCCTCGTCAATAGCAGCAGGAATTTCTTCTTCCGTAGCAGCAGGAATTTCTTCCTCGACTGCTTCAGTTTCTTCTAGAGGGATTCCTTGCTGTTTAGCAAGCATCTGCTCTCGATACTTAGCGGCCATTTCTTCTGCTTTATCGTACACCAGGTCGCGATTTTTAATCATATCGCCTGGTTCAGGTTCTAGCTGCTTCGTAGACAACGAGATTCGACCGCGTTCCGCGTCTAAATCAATGATCATCACTTTCACTTCATCATTGACGTTAAACACGCTATGAGGCGTATCAATGTGATCGTGCGAGATTTCGGAGATGTGCAGCAAACCGCTAACGCCACCAATATCAATAAAGGCACCGTAAGGCTTAATTCCGCGTACAGTACCAATCACAACCTCACCGACTTCTAGACGGTTCATCTTGCGCTCAACTAAGGCGCGGCGGTGCGAGAGAACCAAGCGGTTGCGGTCTTCATCTACTTCTAAAAATTTTAGCGGTAGTTCTTCGCCGACTAAGTCTTCCTTGGGTTTACGAGTACTAATATGCGATCCTGGAATGAAGCCCCGCAGACCTTCAATGCGGACTAACGCGCCACCACGATTGGTCGCAAAGACATTAGAGCGCACTGTAGCATCTTCGGTTTGCAATTGGCGTACTCGTTCCCACGCCCGCATATACTCGATCCGGCGAATCGACAGCGTTAGCTGACCATCTTCATTTTCATCGGTAAGAATGAAGAATTCCCGTGTTTCGTTCGATTGTAAAACTTCTTCTGGGGAATCCACGCGGTTAATGGACATCTCCTGAATCGGGATGTACGCCGCTGTTTTCGCACCAATGTCAATCAGAGCGCCTCTAGGCTCGATACTGAATACTGTCCCAGCTACCGTATCTCCAGGACTAAAGTGATAATCGTATTTATCGAGTAGAGCAGCGAAATCTTCGTGAGTAAAACCAATTTCTGCGACAGTTTGTTTCTGATTGACCATGCTAATGTGTTCCTGGTATTTAGTCTCCGTAAGTTTTTGCCTCCTAACTTCTTAGGGGTCAGAGGTCAGAGGTCAGTGTTAAAACAGCAGCTAGGTATTGCCTTACCCTAGTTAGGGCAATGGTTCTGAGCTTTTATAGTGTCCTAACCATCAAGACCATTTCCATACATCTTTAATTAATCCTAGCGTAGGAAAGCCAAATCTATACGCACAAGTATTCAGACCCTCCATTATACCTGATTATCATGAATGAGTAAATTCATAATCATTAATGGTTTCGGCGGCGATGTCTGTTGCTGCGGGGCTGCTGCGCTGTGCCAAATCTTCTAAAGTATCTACAAAATCACGGATGCTCTGAAATTGGCGGTACACCGAAGCAAAACGCACATAAGCTACTTCGCTAAGTGATTTGAGGTGATGCAAAACTAATTCGCCAATTTCTAAACTTGTGACTTCGCGCGAGGTGCGTTGTTGAAGTTCCGATTCAATTTCGTCTACTAATGCTTCGAGCCGTACTGTAGAAATGCCTGTTTTATGACAAGCTTGGACAATGCCTCGAAGTAGTTTTGAGCGGTCAAAACACTCGCGATCGCCGTTTTGTTTTAAAACGGTAATGGGTAAAAACTCAATACGCTCATAGGTTGTAAAGCGACGTTGACAATTGAGGCAATCACGTCGCCTGCGGATACTTTGTCCTGCTTCTGTTACTCGTGATTCCAACACCCGATGATTAGGATGTTGGCAGAAAGGACAGCGCATAAAAAACGCATCTTTAAAGGATTTACTTTCAACAGCAGAGGTCAGAGGTTAGAGGTTAGAGCTAAATATTAGCCTCAATAATGTTCTAACTCTATTAACCTTGCTATAAAACTCTATTTACCTTAAAGCAGGTAAAAATGCAAACAATCCGCCACTACCACAATCGGTAGCAGCGGTTGTCTAATCGCATTTCTTGCTAAAACTAGCTTGAATTGCTATTTCTTTTGGATACGGGGAGGTTCGCGAAAGGCGATCGCAAAGAATAGAGTTCCGATTGCCAAAGCAAGAATTAAGATGTAAGCAACGCTTTCCATAAGACAATGTTCTAATTACAAGCTGAGCTAATATTGATAGTTTACCAAGCAAAAGAAAAGAACGGTTTAAAAAACTACTAAGGCTATAGTTGCCGCAGCAATTTGTTACCGTTCTTTACAAATTAAGAAAAAGCACTAAACGGCTTCTTTCTTTCTGGTTGTCTTGTCGCCTAATTTTTGGAACAAACCAAACTCGACTTGTTCTTCTAGATCGGCCTCAATTCCGGCAAATACGTCGCGGAAGATTGTCCGTGAACCGTGCCAGAGATGACCAAAGAAGAATAACAACGCAAACGTAGCGTGTGCGAAAGTAAACCAACCGCGAGGAGAGGTACGGAATACACCGTCCGGTTTCGCGATCGCCAAATCGCCAAATCGCGTACTTTGGTCGCCATCAAATAAGAAGGGTTCGCCTAATTGAGCTTGACGTGCGTACTTCTTCACATCAGTTGGATCGGTAAAAGTTTGCCCGTCCAACTCACCGCCGTAGAAGCTAACAGTGACACCTGCTTGCTCAAAGCTATATTTAGATTCTGCCCGACGGAAAGGAATATCCGCGCGGACAACACCATCGGCATCGGTCAAGATTACTGGAAATGTTTCAAAGAACGCAGGCATCCGACGCACAAACAATTCGCGTCCTTCAGCATCTTGAAACACCGGATGACCCAACCAAGCCAAAGCAACGCCGTTAGTTTTATTCATTGGACCTACACGGAACAAACCACCTTTAGCTGGGTTGTTACCGATGTAGTCATAGAATGCAAGCTTTTCAGGAATTTCCGACCAAGCCTCAGATAAAGACGCTCCTTCGGCTACACTTGCTTGTACGCGACGCTGAATTTCTTGTTTGAAATAACCATCATCCCATTGATAACGGGTAGGACCAAACAATTCGATTGGCGTGGTCGCGCTGCCGTACCACATGGTGCCAGCAACAACAAACGCAGCAAAGAAGACTGCCGCAATACTGCTAGAAAGTACCGTTTCAATGTTACCCATCCGTAGAGCTTTGTACAGCCGTTCGGGTGGTCGCACGGAAAGGTGAAATAAACCAGCAATAATACCAACAACACCCGCCGCGATATGGTGGGCGACAACGCCTCCAGGGTTAAAGGGGTTAAACCCAGCAGGTCCCCACTCTGGTGCGACAGGTTGAACGCTACCTGTTAGACCATAAGGGTCAGACACCCACATTCCTGGACCAAATAATCCGGTAAGGTGGAACGCACCAAAACCGAAGCACAACAGACCAGATAGAAACAAGTGGATGCCAAACATTTTTGGCAAATCAAGCGCGGGTTCGCCAGTACGAGGGTCTCTGAAAAGTTCTAAATCCCAATAAACCCAGTGCCAAACAGCCGCTAAGAATAACAGCCCAGAAAGGACAATATGAGCAGCAGCAACGCCCTCAAATGACCAAATACCTGGGTCAGTTACAGCACTTCCTGTAACGTTCCAGCCCCCCCAGGAACCAGTAACGCCTAAGCGCGCCATGAACGGCAGTACGTACATTCCTTGCCGCCACATGGGGTTGAGAACCGGATCGCTGGAGTCAAAAATTGCTAATTCATACAGGGCCATAGAACCAGCCCAACCTGCAACAAGCGCAGTATGCATTAGGTGTACAGAAATCAGTCGCCCTGGATCATTCAAGACGACTGTATGTACTCGGTACCAGGGTAGTCCCATTGACTACGATCCTCCAAGGGTGAATTATGTCTACAATGCAATTTTTCAACTTTTTGTTATTACCAGGTGCTTGCCAAGAAACACAACTGTGTTGGAGTAACAAATTGTCTTCACAGCTAAGCAACTGAAGGACAAACAAAAATGAGAATTATTAAAAAAGTGTAACTATGTCCTGTGCCGATTGCAAGAGCGATCCCATCGGGTTATTGCACAACTGATTGAATATTTGTCAACTGACACATCGCTTCGGCTGCACCTAAGCGCTCAATCACCTGTTCGGCACTTATTAAGCGTTTGAGGACAACTTGACCGATGCCTTGGGCGGTGGAGTTATTTTGAAGGCTGACGATTGGTTTGACCTCTACGGTCAACACAATGTCTTCTACAGCGTACAACCACAACTTTTCGTTAGCTTCTACAAGACAAATATTTAACCGGTTAATATCTGGTTGACGTCGCCACGCAGTTTCGTTCCACAACCCATCCGATGCCCAGACTCGGCACACTATCCAGCCATCAGTGAGAAAGAAGTATTTCATATACCGTATTTCCGTAAGGCTGACCCGAATAAAGAGCAAGGGCAAAGAAAAAGAATTAAGAGCCGTCCTTCTCAATCACGCTTTTTGTGAAATAGTATCACGAGCTTCTGTAATCTGTAATTGTTGCAAAATGAGAATCATCCGCCTTGGCAATCAGCTTGAAAAACTCCAATCTCCGACCTCTGACTCCTTCTTTGGTATAACAATTAGAATTAAAATACTGAGTCGTTGCTGCTGCTTGAAGCCATAGCTTATGCGATCGCCCACGAATGTAGAATTTATCGACGCGTTTGATGTCATCGTTGTCGGAGCAGGTCATGCTGGTTGTGAAGCTGCTCTTGCTACCGCACGCTTGGGCTGTCGGACGCTACTCCTGACGCTCAACTTGGATAAAATTGCTTGGCAACCGTGTAATCCTGCGGTCGGAGGTCCAGCAAAATCGCAGTTGACGCACGAAGTTGATGCCTTGGGTGGGGAAATCGGCAAAATGGCAGACCGTACCTACCTACAAAAGCGGATACTTAACTCGTCGAGAGGTCCTGCGGTGTGGGCATTACGCGCGCAAACGGATAAGCGGGAATACGCAGCCGTTATGAAAGGAATTGTCGAGAACCAAGAAAACTTGACAATTCGCGAAGCGATGGTCACAGATTTGGTATTGGGCGCAAACGATGAAGTTATTGGTGTCGAAACTTACTTCGGCGTCGGATTCAAATCTCCTACAGTGATTTTAACGACGGGGACATTTCTCGGTGGTCGCATTTGGGTTGGTAATAAATCAATGCCCGCCGGACGCGCCGGAGAATTTGCCGCGGAAGGATTGACAGAAACACTCAATCAGCTAGGGTTTGAAACTGGACGATTAAAAACAGGAACGCCAGCACGAGTTGACAAGCGATCGCTTGATTACACCCAACTAGAACCCCAACCAGGCGACTCGGAGATACGTTGGTTCAGCTTTGACCCAAATGTGTGGGTAGAACGCGAGCAAATGCCTTGTTATCTAACGCGTACGACCGCTGCAACACATCAGTTGATTCGCGATAATCTTCATTTATCTCCAGTCTACGGCGGCTGGATCGATGCTAAAGGACCGCGCTACTGTCCCAGTATTGAAGATAAAATTGTCCGTTTTGCTGATAAAGAAAGTCATCAGATATTTATTGAACCCGAAGGGCGTGATATTCCTGAACTTTATATTCAGGGGTTTTCGACAGGTTTACCCGAAGCGCTGCAACTTCAGATGCTACGCACGCTTCCAGGACTGGAAAACTGCGTGATGCTACGTCCAGCGTATGCAGTGGAATACGACTACTTGCCTGCGACGCAATGTTACCCAACACTGATGACAAAAAAAATTGCAGGGTTATTCTGTGCGGGGCAAATCAACGGCACAACAGGTTATGAAGAAGCCGCAGCCCAAGGAATTGTCGCTGGGATCAATGCGGCGCGTTATGTACGGCATCAAGAAATGATTGTCTTTGCCCGCGAACAAAGTTATATCGGGACGTTAGTAGACGATTTGTGTACCAAAGACCTCCGCGAACCTTATCGAATGCTGACTAGCCGTTCTGAGTATCGGTTGTTACTGCGCTCCGATAATGCCGATCAGCGGTTAACACCATTAGGGCGCGAGATTGGGTTGATTGATGACCGCAGGTGGGAACTGTTTACCCGCAAACAAGCAAACATTGCAGCGGAAAAAGAACGACTCTACACCACACGCGTGAAAGAACACGAACCCGTAGGACAAGCGATCGCATCTTCTACAAAACAAGCAATCAAAGGCTCGATTACACTTGCTGACTTACTGCGACGTCCTGGCTTTCATTACGAAGATCTCGAACATCATGGTTTAGGTAACTCGGATCTTGATGTTGTGGAAAAAGAAGGTGCTGAAATTGAAATTAAATATTCAGGCTATCTACAACGCCAGCAAAACCAGATCGACCAAATTTCACGACAAGCACACCGTCTACTACCATCAGATCTAAATTATGCTGTGATCGAAACCTTATCGAAAGAAGCACGCGAGAAGCTTGCCAAAGTCAAACCGCTAACAATCGGTCAAGCAGCGCGGATTGGTGGTGTAAACCCTGCAGATGTCAATGCGTTGCTCGTCTATCTAGAAATACGTTCTCGTAGTGGAGCGATCGCACAACCTTCCGTTTTAGTATCGTAGGGGAAAAGGGTGAGAAACGAGGAGCGAGTGTATCTAGTAGCTTGTAATGAGTGAAAAAGTTATATGTAATTCTCCCCCGACCTCTGACCCCTGACCTCTGACCCCTCATCAATGGAGTTCTCATAGTGGGCTTATTCGACGATTTCAACCGCTTTTTAGAAAACCGCTTAGAAGAATTTTTGCGCAACAACCCGCATTTGGAGTTTGAAGCGCTTTTAGAACAACTACGCGAACAAGAAGAAGATACTTTAAAGTTAATTGCGGATTTGCAATTACAAGAGAAACGCGCACAAGATGAAATTCTAGCAACTGCGCAAGAAATCCAGCGCTGGCACGTTCGTGTAGAAAAAGCAAAAGCTGCAAATCGACTCGATCTTGCGCAACCAGCACAAGAGCGCGAAGCCGCACTATTACGCGAAGGTAATCAGCGTTGGGGTCACATGCAGGGTTTAAAAGAACGCATCACCCAAGCAAAAGAATTACTCCGCCAAATTCAACAACGACGTCAAGAAGTTCAAACTAAAGCCACAGAAGCACAAACGAACCGTGCTAACTATCAAACGCAGCAACTTTGGGAAACAGACGGTTGGAATCGTCGGGCACGATCGCAGGGTGCAGACGATCTCGAAGCAACGTTTCAACGATGGGAAACCCAAGAGGAGCTAGACCAGTTAAAGCGGAATATGGGAAGATAATTTGGTGTCCATGACACGATTAAACTACAGTATAGCTCTCGTTGCTAACAGGTAATTGAGATTTTTACCATGTCCTATATTCCTCACTCCAAATATATAGCGGATGATTCAATTATTTGCTTAACTTGAGGCTCAGCGAATCGAGCGCCAAGAATTTTATACAGCAACAAGCAACAAAGAGCTATAAAATTATTTATTACCAATTTTTCTAAATCTATTAGAATCTCAGGAACATAACCTTAGCCTAAGAGACAAAGGCTTTAGCTTGTATATTTAACAGGGCGAACGATGGGACTCGAACCCACGAATGGAGGAACCACAATCCTCTGCCTTAACCACTTGGCTACGCTCGCCATTGCATTATTGATTATACCACTTTTTATTTGTAGCTTGGTTGCTCAAACAAAAAATATGAAAAATTTGCCTATTATTACCTACGTCGGAGTTGCAGCCCTCGCAGGGATAGGAATCACCATGGCTGTGACTAACCCAAGCTTGCCAGCCTACGAAGCTTATGCAGTACAGCGGCTGACAGAATATCTCAAAAGTGACGTTTGTCCGCAAGTACCAGAGGTTTTTGGTGATTTCTTACAGCGCAATTGCTCTAAAATTGTTGATTCGAGCCAAGCACAGATGCGGTTGATTATTACCCAAGCAACACAGCAGCAAAATTTTATTTTATTTAGTATTTACCGGACAAATCTATCGGTGAATCCTTTACTGCCGTCTTATCAATTTGAAACTGTGGGAGTTTTCCATAATTTTTACAC
Source organism: Chroogloeocystis siderophila 5.2 s.c.1 (assembly GCF_001904655.1). NCBI lineage: Bacteria > Bacillati > Cyanobacteriota > Cyanophyceae > Chroococcidiopsidales > Chroococcidiopsidaceae > Chroogloeocystis > Chroogloeocystis siderophila. The sequence continues at coordinate 237,148 of NZ_MRCC01000006.1, forward strand.
TTATAGCGCCGAACGTCAGTAAACTTAGCCGAGAACGCGAATGAATTCTAATGGTAATCCATCCGCATCGGCAATAAAGGCGACTTCGTAACAGCGATCGCCAATTTGTTGTTGAGTCGGTTCGAGAAGTACTTTCAAAGCTTGGTATTGTTCGGGTTGCGACTGCTGGGCTTGGGCAAAGCGCTGTTGTAACGCAGTTAACCAACTGGGGAGATCGCTAGTGACAGTACTTAGATCAAACGATAAGTGATAGTACCCGACATAATGCTCGTCGTTGAAAGCATCTGGTGCGGGGCGGGGTTGGGGAATTTGAATCAGTTCAATTCTGCCGTTGAGTCCTTCCATCCAGCAAGCTAAGGTATAGCCTGTGGTAAAGCGATCACACACGGTAAACCCTAAAAGTTCGTAAAAGGCAATCGCGCGATGAATATCAGCAGTGCGAATTGAAGCGTGATGCATGGAAGTAACGCAGGTGTCTCACCCGCGTGCTATTCAAACAATCGGAAATAAGGATAGCGTACAGGGACACCAGGCTCTTTCTCTAAGTCAAAATTGATCACTTCCCAACATGGTTCCTCTTGAGGATCGGGGCTAAATTCTACGGGTAAACCGTAGAGTCTTGGTTTAGAAGCTTCTGATTGTCCTCGCCAGGGTGTACTTCGCTCTAAATAGCCACTAATGAGTTCTTGATAGCGACGGGCTATGATCACGCGAGTTGCGCGATATCCTTGCGTGTACAGGCGATCGAGCGCCTCGTGAATTTCAAAGCGAATGCCATCAGGATGGGTGTGCTGTCGATACCACTCGCTATTCCAACGTCGCCAGTGACGCCCTGATTGGAGGTGAATAAGTTCGCCCGTTTTGGGATCAGCTTCAAACGCGCCGTGACGCGGACACAAATACGTATCAGTCAAAGTCAGTGCCGGAATCGTCTGGCGACAGTGAGGACACTGAATTTCGGGACCAAAAATTGGGTATTGTAAGCCTGGGTTAATCATGTAGAGCAAAGCAGCATAAGTCTCTGTACACCAGCGCCAGTAGTTTTATTTTGACATTGCTCTAAAAAGCTGTCATACTTTTTTGCTTGCATTGTCTTTCTATCAGTTTTTACATCATGATATGCTCATAAAACAACCAAGTTTTGATTCTTTTATCCACGTTCGCGGATAAATTTTGGTTGAACTGTGAGAATAATATCTATTCTACTGTGTCTGTTATATCCTACTGGAGCGATCCTGACCTTTCTACGGCGGCTTTTGTTGCTGCCAATGCTACCGTTGTCGGTAAAGTGACACTTGGCGCTGGGGTAAGCGTTTGGTATAACGCTGTCATTCGCGGTGATGTTGAGCGGATTGAAATTGGCGAGTATACAAATATTCAGGATGGCGCGATTCTGCATGGCGATCCTGGCAAGCCCACGATTTTAGAAGATTACGTAACTGTAGGACATCGAGCAGTTGTGCATTCAGCGTATATTGAACGCGGTAGCTTGATCGGAATAGGCGCAGTCATCTTGGATGGAGTTAGGGTGGGCGCAGGGAGTATTATTGGTGCTGGTGCTGTTGTGACTAAAGATGTTCCGCCGCGATCGCTCGTTGTTGGAGTTCCTGGCAAATGCATTCGTGAAGTTTCTGAAACTGAAGCCGCCGATTTAATCGCTCACGCTCATCACTACCAAAAGTTAGCGCTCGTTCATGCAGGTAAAGGCACTGATTTAGGATTCTTGCCGTAGAAAGTGTTTTTTATGCATAAAAATGCTTTATGCACAATGCGTTTACAACAATCTTTACACAAAGAACTTACTCGCTAAGATAACAGTGCGGGGATCTAGAAATTTTACCAATTTCGGCTAACAATAAAAGATGAGAAAATTTAAAAATCTTTAATTTCTACTTTCAAGAGGTAAAGATATGGACATCGATATGCGTGTTGCTTTTGTGTTACTTCCTGTAATTGCCGCAGCCAGTTGGGCAGTCTTCAATATTGCGCCTGCTGCTATCAAGCAAATTCAAGCTTTTTTGAACAAAGAAGCTTAGGTAACTGGGGATAAAGACAAGGGAAGCGTAGAAAGATGGTTTGTTGATGATTCTACTTTTGTTAACCAATCGTTTCTCGCTCCCTCCCTCATAAATCTGATAGGTTCTGTTCAAAGTTTTTTTTAGCTCCCTAAATCCTCCAAATTTGGGAGACTTTGAACGGCTCAGTTCCCCTACCAACTGGGGATAGAGTGTCATGAAGGGGTGGCATCGCACTGATGTAGGCTAAGGGCGGTTCACCAGAGGCTGAGTTAGATTCCACACTTGTCGTAGATACCGTAGCTTCGATTATGAAGTGACTAATCTCCTGCGTAGCTTTTCCGATCTGCGCTTAGCTGTGGAATTGTTAGGTTCAAATTCTAGCGCTTGCTCATAGGTTTGTAGTGCTTGAGCCGTTAAACTTTTGCGTTCGTAAGCATGACCTAAATTGTTGAGTGCGGTAATGTATTGAGGTTGATGTTTGATAGCTTCTTTGTAGTTACGAATTGCTAAATCATACTGCTCTTGAGCAAAGTAAGCATAACCTAACCCGTTATATATGGGAGCAATATTGTCTTCTGCTTCTTGTTCGGCTGCTTTGAGTGCTTTTTGAAACAGCGAGATTGCTTGAGCGTAAACTTTCTTGTCTAAATAAATGCTTGCCAACTCATAATATTCTTGCGTTGTTCCCTTTTCCTTATTGAGCTTTTTTTGGAGCCGCGAGAGCGCATTTTCAATTTTGCGGGTTTTAAAGATCTGACGGAAAATCGTGAAGCCAGCTGCTGACAATAACACGAGTAAGATAGCCAGATAAACAATAGCTAAAGTGTTATCCATTGTCTGTAAATACAGATATTAAACGTTTTTGTTCTGTCTTTATTATTAGAGAGAAGGTGACTAGGAGCTAGTGGTAAACACTAAGAGTTCCTACTTTTACTTTGTTCTTTGATTTTCTGATTAATTGGTAATCCCCAATAGCTGGCGCGTTGTTGTAACCACCCTTGAGCGAAGTAACGCGCAATCGCAGCGTTTACCTGTTGTCGCAAAGCATTATATTGCAAGCCTTTGGGCATTGCGATCGCCAGTGGTTCTGTAGAGAGTAGTGTTGGTAAAAGACGATATTGTGGATAATCTTGTATCCAGCCGCTCAAAACACTAGCATCAGCGGCGAATGCATCGGCGGTATTAGCTTCTAAAAGTGAGTGGGCTTGTCTATAAGAGTCAACACCGACTAATTGTGCAGAAGGCATTAAATAACGAATCGTAGGAATCGTACTTGAACCGTTTAAAACGAGTATTTTGCGACTCGCAAAATCACTCAGGTTCTGTACAGACGGAACTTTTGTCACGATCGCTGTTCCATCAAAATAATAAGGAAGACTAAAATCCACCAACCGCGCACGCGATTGTGTCACTGTTATATTGGCGATCGCAAAATCGACTTTATTGTCTATCACTGCTGTTAAGCGATCGCGGTTGGCAACAGGTTGAAATCGAACCGCATTAGCATTTCCTAGCAAGTCTTGAGCTATACGCTGTGCTATATCAATTTCTAGCCCTTGGAGGTTTCCTTGGACATCGCGATAACTGAGTGGACGTAAATTGTCTTTCACCGCAACGAGAAAATAGCCGCGTTGTTGAATTTCTGGTAAATTAGCAGCATGGGTAGCGATTGCAAATGGAATTTCCCAGCGTGCAATCGCTGTGCCTGCCCTAATGTTCATGCTAACCGTCAGAAACGAACAAATAAGAATCAGCAGCTGATATTTTACTTTATCCTTGCGATTGTGCCATCTCTGCGACTTTGGCGAAACTGGCTGGATCGAGTATTGCCATTTGTGCCAACATTTTACGATTGAGTTGAACATTGGCTTTCTTCAGGTTTCCAATCAGTTGGCTATAGCTCATATCGTGCTGTCTAGCCGCAGCATTGATGCGGGTAATCCACAACCGACGGAAATCGCGCTTGCGTTTTTTGCGATCGCGATAGGCGCTTCGCAGTGCCTTCATCACTTGCTGATTTGCGGTGCGAAATAGAGTAGAGTGCGAACCGCGAAAACCTTTCGCTAGTTTGAGAATTTTCTTACGGCGCTTGCGCGCGACATTACCACGTTTGACGCGTGTCATAGTTTTTTCCTAAAAGTTAAATTACAAGTATGGCAACATGAAACGAACGTTTTGCTCGTCACGTTCGTTAACGACTTCCATTTGAGAGAGGCGACGCTTTCTGGCAGAAGATTTGTGCTGTAGTAAGTGGTTTTTGAACGCTTTGCGGCGAACAATTTTTCCGCTACCAGTTGCACGAAACCTTTTTGCCGCTGCTTTTCTAGTTTTAAGTTTTGGCATGAGTTTTTATTAATTCGACACAATCTATCATTATACCATGTCTTTACCTGTCCTGCATTAGTATGACTTGCTAGCGTCCGCGATTTGTCGCGGGAAAGACGCAAACCTACTGTTACTTTTTCAGGATGGTGGGAATTTGTACACAATCTGTGTTAACCATCCTGGGAGTGCATTGATGAATTCGTTAACTCGACCTTTAGCTGTTGTAACTGGTGCTTCTAATGGCATTGCTTATGAGCTTGCAAAGCAGTTTGCTCAAAACGGCTTCGATCTTTTCCTCACAGCTACAGGAGAAAGTATCAATGAAGCAGCTTAGCCTTTGAAAAGCTAGGTGCTAAGGTCAAGACAGTTCAAAGCTGATTTTGCTACTTGTGATGGTGTTGAGGCGCTTTACAGCCAAATTAAGGCAACAGAACCTGTGGAAGCGATCGCAATTAACACAGATGTTGGTGGCGATTTCGCCCGCGAGACTAACTTGCAAGACGAACTTAATTTAATCAACCTCAATGTTGTATCGTCCGTTCATCTTGCTAAGCGAGTAGTAAAAGATATGGTGGAGCGTGGCAAAGGAAGAATTTTGTTTACCTCATCAATCGCAGCGCTGATGCCTGAACCTTTTGAGGCAGTTTATGCGGCATCTAAAGCGTTTGTGCATTCGTTTACTGAGGGATTGCGCAACGAGCTAAAAGACACAGGCGTTACTGTAACTTCCCTCATGCCTGAACCAACTGATACTAACTTCTTCCATCGCGCTGGTATGGATGACACTAGAGCAGGTGCGAGCAAAAAGGACGATCCGGCTGAGATTGCTAAGCAAGGGTTTGAGGCACTAATGGCGGGTAAGGATTCTATTATCGCTGGTGCAGTGATGACCAAGATTCAAGGCAATGTCAGTAAAGTCTTACCGGATAATATCGCGGCTGAGTAGCACCGCCAGCTAACTAAGCCTGGCTCAGCATGATTGTTATTACTCAGTAGATCGGTTGCAAATCCCCCATAAGTGGGGGACTTAAACTTCAGAATCCCCCAGAATTGGGAGCAGGGGCGTAAGGGATCTATGTAGGAAGTCTAACAAACCTTGTGTATGAATTGCAGATACCCTTTGAAACTCAGAGTTAGGCAAAATTGACTAAAGAGCGGAAAACCTCCGCCCAGAACCTATTATGTAATTTCACGCACTTAAAAATACTGAAGTTTCCGTATTTATACGCAGAAAGCTTTATTTGTCTAGCAGTGAATTTATCAAGCTTAAAGTACTGAATTAAGAGGCCGCCTTGAATCAAATAATCACAAATTATTTAATCGCTGAAAGCTTCTTTGATACTATCGATAGTACGTTCAACAGCATTTTTAGTGTTATCTACTGCTTTTTGAGTGCGAGCCGCGTCTTCTTCTGCTCTTTTCTCAATACGAGCCGCGTCTTTTTTTGCTCTGCGTTCAACGAAATTACCATCACCGTCGGTTGCTTCTTCTACACGCTTAGCATTTTTCTTTGCTGTTTCTTCAACGCGATCTGCGGTATCTCGAATGAAGCCCTTAGCACGTCCAGCATCTTCTTGTACTTTTTCTTGTGCTTGATCTCCTAGATCGGCTGCGATTAAGGTTGCATGAGGAGCCGCGATCGCATCAGTATTTAAGAAAGCACCCTGCCAAACAAAGGTGATCGCAGCGAGAAATAGCAAGGTTGCTATTGTGCGTCCTACTGCAGCAAGCTGTTTTGTGAAGTAACTTAGTTTCATAGAATACAATTCCATTAAATTTGGCATCCTAGTTTTACTTCATTTGGCTCGTCGCCTAAATCGCGCTCTAGATAGAGGTTTTCCTATAATAGGTTGTTATGCAAGTTCACTCTTTTGATAGACCAAGAGAATTGCAAATAACAAGTTTATAACTTGCGCAATCTTAGTGGTTTAATCAGAACCAAGACTTAGGGGGCTTCCCCCAAACCCCCTCCAAAAAAGCGGCTACTCATGAAGCATTGATTGTTCTGGGTAGCTGCTGCGTAAGTCCTGAAGTTAATAAATGACGGCAAGAAGCATTAATACAAATTGCAGATTTTTTTGAGCAGCAAAACACGGAGAACACTACAACATGGATGTTAAAGCAGCAGTTGCTTTTGAAGCTGATAAACCATTGTCGATTGAAACGGTACAACTTGAAGGACCCAAAGCAGGAGAAGTCTTAGTCGAGATCAAAGCGACTGGAATATGTCATACTGATGCTTTCACGCTTTCTGGCGCCGATCCTGAAGGTTTATTTCCAGCAATTTTAGGGCATGAAGGTGCGGGTGTTGTTGTTGAGGTGGGTGCAGGAGTGACTAGCCTCAAAGGTGGCGATCGCGTTATTCCGCTCTATACTCCAGAGTGCCGCCAGTGCGAATATTGTCTCAGTCGCAAAACAAATCTTTGTCAAGCTATCCGCCCAACGCAAGGGCGTGGTGTGATGCCAGATGGGACAAGCCGCTTTTCGCTTGATGGCACGATGCTCCACCACTACATGGGAACCTCCACTTTTGCTAATTATACAATTTTGCCAGAAATTGCGGTAGCTAAAATTCGCGAAGATGCTCCCTTTGATAAAGTGTGTTACATCGGTTGCGGGGTGACGACTGGTATTGGAGCGGTGATTTATACTGCCAAAGTTGAGCCAGGGGCAAAAGTCATCGTTTTTGGACTAGGGGGCATTGGTTTGAATGTCATTCAAGGTGCTCGCATGGTGGGAGCCGAAATGATTGTCGGCGTGGATATTAATCCGAGTAAGCGAGCCTTAGCTGAAAAATTCGGGATGACGCACTTTGTTAATCCGAAAGAAGTTGAAGGTGATTTGGTACCCTATCTAGTTGATCTCACAAAGGGTGGTGCTGATTATACTTTTGAATGCATTGGCAACGTGAATGTCATGCGTCAAGCATTAGAGTGCTGTCACAAAGGCTGGGGCGTCAGTGTGATTATTGGTGTCGCTGCTGCTGGTCAAGAAATTTGTACTCGTCCTTTTCAATTAGTGACGGGACGTGTTTGGAAAGGTTCGGCATTTGGCGGCGCTAGAGGGCGCACCGATGTCCCCAAAATAGTTGATTGGTATATGGAAGGCAAAATCAACATTGATGACTTGATTACGCACACTATGCCATTAGAACGGATTAATGACGCGTTTGATTTAATGCATAAAGGCGAATCGATCCGCAGTGTGGTAACATTTTAGTTAAAAGCTAAAAAATTTAGGAGGACTAATTAATATTCCTCCTAAGTTGTTAAATTTTTTAATGTTGGCAAGCTAGTAAAGGATAGTAGGTGTACTAGCAATACGCCTTTACTGCTAGTATTTAGTCCAAAGTCATTTGCAAGACGCATGAACGTCAATCCTGGAAAAAGTTAACTTGAATTAACGTTACCGTTTGCTATTCTTGACTAACACAACCTTGCGACTTGTGTTAAAGTGTCAATTACAGATTACATTCGGTTGTGCAGTTTGTTGTTTTCACATCACAGACCTCTCTCCGAATCTAATTCTCTACATCTTTGATTCTGGAGACTTTTATGTCGATTTATGTCGGTAATCTATCTTACCAGGTAGAGCAAGAAGACCTCAAGCAAGTATTTCTTGAATATGGAGACGTTAAGAGCGTACAACTACCTACAGACCGCGAGACAGGGCGCGTAAGAGGTTTTGCTTTTGTTGAAATGGGGACAGAAGCCGAAGAAGCTGCGGCAATTGAAGCACTCGATGGTGCTGAGTGGATGGGGCGCAATCTTAAAGTAAATAAAGCTAAACCCAGAGAAGATAGATCTTCTGGTGGTGGAAGGCGAGGCAACGGTGGTGGCGGATACTCGCGCCGCTACTAGGGTTCGCGACCAACAAATTTTACTCTAAGGTCTTAGGGGCAGACAAAGAGTCTGCCTTTTTTATTATCTATTGGAAAAGAGAATGACCCAAATAATTCTAGGTGAAAACGAAGGCATTGACTCAGCCTTGCGTCGTTTTAAACGACAAGTATCTAAAGCAGGGATTTTCCCAGATATGCGGAAAAACCGTCACTTTGAAACACCAATTGAAAAACGCAAGCGCAAAGAACTTACCAAGCACAAGCAACGCAAGCAAGGAAAGCGTCGTTATTGAAGTCGGTGGAAAAGAAAGCGCGATCGCCGCTTAGTCTAAAATCAGATCGACGCTTATCTCAACCTGTTTGACATGGCTGCATCGCTCAAACTAACAAGTGAATATCGCTGTTTTGATGGTACTGTCGGCTTTTATTGCCATCAGTCGGAAACTTGCAACATTGAAATGCGTTTTGCTGTATACCAACCGCCGCAAGCAAAGTCGGAACGAGTTCCAGTATTGTATTTTCTTTCAGGGTTAACTTGCACCGAAGAAAACTTTATCGTCAAAGCAGGGGCGCAGCGTTACGCAGCTGAATATGGATTAATGTTAGTTGTCCCTGATACTAGCCCCAGGAATACAGGAATTGCAGGCGAAGATGAGGAATGGGACATTGGGACAGGTGCAGGTTTTTATGTTGATGCGACAGAAGTCCCGTGGCGATCTCACTATCAAATGTACAGCTACATCGTGCGCGAATTACCTGCACTAATTGCCGAGAATTTCTCAGTACAACCAGAACAAGGAATTTTCGGTCATTCAATGGGGGGACATGGGGCGCTTGTATGCGCGTTGCGTAACCCCGATCAATACCAGTCTGTTTCTGCGTTTGCGCCAATTGTTGCACCGATGCAGTGTCCTTGGGGTGAAAAAGCTTTTTCGCGTTATTTGGGTACAGATCGCGATAGTTGGCGTACCTATGATGCAACGGAATTAGTACTGAATGCAAATTATCAACGTCCGATACTGATCGATCAAGGTACTGTAGATAAATTTTTAGTCGATCAACTCAAGCTAGAATTATTTGCAAGCGCGTGCGCCAAAGCTAACCAACCGCTAAACTTACGGATGCAACCTGGTTACGACCATAGTTATTACTTTATTGCTACTTTTATAGAAGACCACATTCGTCATCATGCTGCTGCACTGTTGAATTAATTGTTCCTACGTTCGTAGGAGTGAGTGTTATGTCCTCTACACAAGACGAAAATAAGAAGGCGATCGCCACCAAGCGCGGTAAATTACCATCGAAGTGGATTGTTTGGTTAGGCAAGTTTGTTTGGACAAATCTTTGGCATATGATGATGTCAAAGCTAGCGCCACGCGATCGCTCAGGTGCTTACATTCGTCCTAACAGCGAGTTTCGCAACTTTGTAAGTTTAGCACAAGGAAGTTCTTATCCACCAGCAATAGGGCGCTATCAACTTTATGTTGGGATGAGTTGTCCGTGGGCGCATCGGACGCTGGTTGTACGGGCGTTGAAAGGATTGGAAGATGCGATCTCAGTCTCTACCGTGTCTCCTTCACCGCTAGAAGGCGGTTGGATACTTGACAAAGAAGAAAACGGCTGTCGCACCCTAGCGCAAGTGTATCAGCTAGCACAACCTGGATATGCTGGACGTTCTACCGTGCCTGTATTGTGGGATAAAAATACGAAGACGATTGTGAATAACGAGAGTTCTGAAATTATTGCGATGTTGAACTCACAATTCAATCAATTTGCAAAGCATCCCACACGCGATCTTTACCCTGAACAACTGCGCGAAAAAATTGATTGGTGGAATGAGAAAATTTATCATGCAGTTAATAACGGCGTGTACCGTTGTGGTTTTGCACAAACGCAGGAAGCTTATGAACAAGCGTGCAATGAGCTATTTGCTACCCTGAATGAAATTGATACCGCATTAGATTCAAATCGATATCTTTGTGGTGAAAGTGTATCCCTCGCGGATGTGCGTCTATTTACAACATTGTTTCGCTTTGATGTCGTTTACCACGGTTTATTTAAGTGCAACCGTCGCCGAATTCAAGATTATCCCAATCTAGGACCTTACTTGCGCGACTTGTATCAGTTACCAGGCGTGGCTGAAACGTGTGATATAGAAGCAGTCAAGCAAGACTACTACGGTAATTTATTTCCCCTCAATCCTGGTGGCATTATTCCTTGTGGTCCTGAAGTGAGTCTTTTAGAACCACATAGTCGCAAAAAAGTTGGTCACACAAAGATGATAGGTAATTGGTAACTGGTAATTAAACCTCCTGCATGAATGCTTGACGAATAAATTCGCAGCCAAACAAAAGACAATCTGGCATCGCTGAATCAATGTATGAATCGTTAAGCAACCGCACTTGTATAAGTTTCCTAAATCCCCTACAAGTGAGGGACTTTGAAAAATTTGATTCCCCCAGAATTGAGATAAGGGAACAAATCATACTCCTATTCAGCTTCAGCAACATCAGACAATCTACCAATGTGAACTTATTGATAAAAGTCTTGCTTCAGTGTAAGAAAGTACACTTTGCTTAAATACCCCCTGACTTCAGTCAGAGGCGTTTGTGATTCATACAAGAAATCTGTTGGTATTTTTAACTTTATAAATAAGTATTGTCTAGTTCACTAACCACTAACTACTGACACTAAGATGGGTTGAATTACAGATTGTATAACGTTTTGCTTCCTGCTCAGTTTAGACTTTTATTTATTGATTAAATTAATTGCAGTATAGGCTGATACCAAATAATGACACAAACGATTTCAATCAACGACAAGCAGCGTCTGCAACTTGCCCCCTTAGAGATGCCGAATCGCCTGCTATTAGGACCAGGACCATCAAACGCGCATCCTGATGTGTTGCAAGCGATGAATAAAAAGCCTGTAGGACATCTCGATCCCACCTTTTTGGCGCTGATGGATGAAATTCAGTCGCTACTACGTTATGTGTGGCAAACAGAAAATCCCTTGACGATCGCGATCAGTGGAACGGGAACTGCGGCGATGGAAGCCACAATTGCAAATTCAGTAGAACCTGGTGATGTCGTTTTAATCGGTGTCAGTGGTTATTTTGGCAATCGTTTGGTCGATATGGCAGGGCGCTATGGTGCAGATGTCCGCACAATAACCAAACCTTGGGGACAAGTTTTCTCCTTAGAAGAATTGCGAACTGCTGTAGAAACGTATCGCCCAGCAATTTTAGCACTCGTTCATGCCGAAACATCTACAGGTGCAAGGCAACCTTTAGAAGGCGTTGGCGAGTTGTGTCGCGAGTTCAACTGTTTATTACTCGTAGATACTGTCACAAGTCTTGGTGGCGTACCAATTTTTTTAGATGCTTGGGGTGTTGACCTCGCGTATAGTTGTAGCCAGAAAGGTTTAGGATGTCCGCCAGGGGCTTCGCCTTTTACAATGAGTGCAAGGGCAATGGAGAAGTTGCAGCAGCGTCAGAATAAGGTAGCAAACTGGTATCTCGATATGACCTTGTTGAGTAAGTATTGGGGTCAAGAACGCTTTTATCACCACACTGCGCCGATTAATTTATACTACGCCTTGCGGGAGGCTTTGCGTTTAGTTGCCGAAGAAGGATTAGCAAACTGTTGGCAACGCCATCAAAAAAATGTTGAGTACCTCTGGGAAGGATTAGAAGATCTAGGACTAAAGCTACACGTCGAACGCGAGTTTCGATTACCCACTCTTACGACTGTGTGTATTCCCGAAGGTGTTGATGGTAAGGCAGTGGCTCGACAGTTATTAAATGAGTACAATATTGAGATTGGCGGTGGTTTGGGTGAATTAGCTGGTAAAGTTTGGCGTGTAGGATTGATGGGCATTAATAGCCGCAAAGAAAGCGTCGACCAACTTTTAGGGGCTTTACGGCAAGTTTTGCCAAATTAAGATTCACAGGTTGAATACAGGCGTAAAAGCATCTTCGCCTGTATCTCATTTTATCTATCAATTCCAAACTGCAAGCTTATTGAGAGAAAAAACCAACCAGCAAAAGAGGTATGAAAATTAATGCAGACACAATAACAAGGAGAGTCCCTGCATCAACATCAATTTCATTAGCTTCATCCTCATTTCTCTTTGGTATGGGCATCGCGCACCTCCTAAGAGTAAGTATATTAACTTAGGGTAAAGGATACTTGCACATTTCTTAAACCCTAAATAGGTAGAGAATTGTGAAGGTAAGGTGCGATCGCCACAAATCAGCTTAATCTCCTTGGAAATTGATTTGCAGTTAGTATTTTACAATGCTTGGGCAATCTGAATCTATAAAGATTTAGCTAGTCATTGCATGAAATACGATCCTGAAAAACACCATCGCCGATCGATTCGCCTCAAAGGATACGATTACTCTTCAGCAGGTGCCTATTTCATTACAATCTGTACACATCAACGAAGATGTTTGTTTGGAGTAATTAGAAACGGGGTCATGGAGTTAAATGCGTATGGACAAATTGTAGCAGAATGTTGGCAACAAATCCCGCAACATTTTCCCAGGGTTCAATTAGATGCATTTGTGGTAATGCCCAATCACGTTCATGGAATTTTGATGATAACCAATAACGGTAGGGACATGGCAATATCCGATGACGGTAGCATTGCCATGTCCCTACCAGGGTAAATTCGGCAAACCAATTCCAGGATCATTACCCACCATCGTTGGTTCATTCAAATCTGCCGCCACCAAACGCATCAACATTATCCGTAATGCCCCCAAAACCCCTGTTTGGCAACACAATTATTACGAACGCATTATTCGCGATAAATCATCTGTGCCAAAGGTACGTCATTATATCCAAATGAACCCCATCGCCTGGGATGTCGATCAATCGCATCCACACAATTGCTGTAAAGAGTAAGCGCGATCGCCGTGCTTATGGTGAAATACAAACAGATTTGTGTACAAAACGAAATTGAGCTTCTACAGGCCAATAAAAAATAAGAATTAGTCAATAGGGTAGACTAATCTACCCTAATTGTCATTTAAAAACCGAGAAATCTTAGACTTTAAACTTCTCAGTAATCCGCTTCATAGCTTCTTCGACATTCTCGCGACTATTGAATGCAGAAATACGGAAATACCCTTCACCTGCTGCACCAAAACCCGAACCAGGAGTTCCGACTACATTGCAAGTATGCAGCAATTTATCAAAGAAATCCCAACTTGAAAGATTATTCGGTGTTTGTAACCAAACATAAGGCGCATTTACACCACCATACACGGCGATTCCAGCGGCGGTGAGTTGTTCGCGGATAATTTTAGCATTTTCGAGATAAAAGCTTACCAAGGCTTTAATTTGCGCTTGTCCTGCATCAGAATATACCGCTTCCGCACCGCGTTGCACGATATAAGAAACCCCATTGAACTTTGTCGATTGACGGCGGTTCCACAGTTTCCACAATTCTACATCCGAACCATCCGCAGCTTTGGCGGTGAGTGTTCTGGGAACAACTGTTAATGCACAACGAGTTCCTGTAAAACCTGCATTTTTAGAAAAAGAACGAAATTCGATCGCACAATCTCGCGCCCCGTCAATTTCATAAATCGAATGCGGTAATTCTGGATCGGTGATATAAGCTTCGTAGGCGGCATCAAAGAAGATAATTGAGTTATGCGCCTTGGCGTAGTCTACCCAGGATTTGAGGTGTTCTTTCGTCGCGGTTGCACCTGTAGGGTTATTGGGGAAGCACAGATAAATTAAATCAACTTTTTGCGTGGGAATTTCAGCAGTAAAGTTATTGTCTGCGGTAATTGGCAGATAGACTAAACCTGCATATTCGCCTTTATCATTAATTTCACCCGTATGCCCTGCCATAACATTGGTATCTACGTACACAGGATAAACGGGATCGGTGACAGCGATCGCATTATCATCACCAAAAATATCGAGAATATTGCCTGTATCGCACTTAGAACCGTCCGAGATAAAAATTTCTGAAGCATCGATGTCACATCCGCGTGCTTGAAAGTCATGCTTAGCAATTTTTTCCCTTAACCAAGCATAACCTTGTTCCGGACCGTAGCCTTTAAACGTCGCGCGATCGCCCATTTCTTCCACCGCTTTGATCATTGCATTACGACACGCTTGTGGTAATGGTTCAGTAACATCTCCAATCCCCAATCGAATAATATTAGCTTCTGGATTCGCGTCAGCAAAAGCATTCACCCGTCGGGCAATTTCTGGAAATAGGTAGCCTGCTTTAAGTTTGAGATAGTTATCGTTAATCGTTGCCATGTAGAATCGCCTTGAATACCGTAGAATAGCTTACTGCCAATTATCATAGAGGGGCGAGAGGTGAGAGGTGAGAGGTGAGGAAGGATATGAGAAAGCTTTATTTTTTGGTTCCAGGGACAGGTGATAAATTTGCGTGTGGTGGACTTTGGGCAGAGTTAAAAACCTTGCACTTGGTAAAGCAGGTGTGTCATGCAGAAGTTGTCACATACCGCCAAAAGGAAAAAGATACGCTGTTTCTCGATGATTTATTACAAAAAAACTTAGATGATGTGATTTTTGTGATTAGTTGGGGATTTGATGTTCCAAAACTTGCGCGTAAACTAGCAGCTTATAACGTTGTTTATCATGCTCATAGTACAGGTTACGGATTCAACTTACCTGCAAGTATTCCAATTATTACTGTTAGTCGTAACACGATGGGGTATTGGGGACAATATGCACCGAATTCGTTAATTTACTATTTACCCAATCAAATATCTGATGAATTTCAGAATTTACACCTCGAACGCGATATTGATGTCTTAGTTCAAGCAAGAAAATCTTCGTATTATCTCTTACAACAATTAATTCCCGCTTTAAAAAAACAATGTAATGTTGTTGTTGTTGATTCTTATGTAGAAGATTTAGCAAGACTGTTCAATTGTGCTAAGGTTTATCTTTACGACTCGGCTGAATATTGGGCAACACAAGGTGTTAGCGAAGGATTTGGACTGCAACCAATGGAAGCTATGGCGTGTGGTTGTCAAGTTTTCTCTAGTATCAATGGTGGGCTTTCTGATTACTTAGATCCAGGTTTCAACTGCTATAAGATTGCTGGTTATGCGCAAGATTATGATATTAAAAGGATTTTAAAAGTAATAGGAACATCAGCAGCAGTTACACTACCTGAATCATTTTTTGCAGAATATCGAACTGAAAATATTCTAAAACGCTTGCAAACTATTTTAGAGGATATCAATGAGTTTTTTAATTGTAAAAAACACTTATCTAGTAATATTCAGGACTTAACAACTACACGTATAGTACAACTAAGAATCCAGCGAGTATTAAATAAGCTAAAAAATAAGTTTTGATTGTTGAGTTAATTACCAATTACCAATTACCAAGTTAATTTAAATCTTCACGCACAACTCCCTCAAAATCTAAAATGAAGTCTGCACCATAAACTAGCGATGGTGTTTGAAATCCAGGGTAAAATTGTCCTGCAAGAACTCTCGAAACAACTTCTACGGCTGTCATTGTTGTTAACGTGTAACCTTCAGGACATTGCAGACGTGATGTTGCAGTTTTACCAGCGTCGTCTGTAACTTCTCCCCACAGTATACTTGCTCCTTGAGTGCGTTCTATTTCACTAGGTCCTGGTAACTGATTTTGAATCAAACGTTTTTGTAGGTTTTGCACGGGTGGTAGGCTTAGTAATCCACCGAGATAGCGCGTTGCAACCATTCCGATGCGCACCGGGGTGGGAAAGGCGGCGTAAACTTCAATGTTAGGAATACCTGTACTGTAAAAAGCAGTAGATACATCTCCCCAGGGAATTGTTACAGCGGTAACTACGCCTTTACCAAAATCAATTGTTCGCGTGTTCCAGGCTGCGGGAACAGAAGTGAGAACTCCATTACGACGTACTAAACCACCTTTACCTTGGGCTTCGACCATTGTTGTTGCTGTTCCGCGTGAAATTTTGCCTAGTGCTTGAAATGCAAGGGTGAGTTGTGTTGCGTTGGGAAGTCGAGTTTTGAGATGCGCAGCGAGACAATCAGAAGGAACAACATCAAAACCGACACCAGGAAGTAGCATAACCTCTGCGGCTTGGGCTGGGAAAGTTTGAGAGGCGATCGCTTCAAATACAGCAACTTCTCCGGTAATATCTAGATAATGCGTCTTTGTGCGTAAACATCCGGCAACGAGAGGTTTTGCTGTTTGCGAAAAAGGACCTGCACAGTTTAAAACAACTGGTACATCAGCTAACGCTTCGTCAACAGCGGCGGTATCTTCTAGGGTGAATGTACGATACTCTAAGCCTAATTCGGTCGCTAATGGTGCTATTTTTTGAGGATTACGCCCTGCAAGAATTGGCGTTAGCGCTTTTTGTACTGCTAATCGCGTGATGAGTTCTCCAGTGTAGCCGTTAGCACCGTACAGCAAGAATGAGGACATTTGTGCAAAAAAGATGCTCTTTTAAAGTAAAGGCATGACAATTTTGGGGGTGTTTGATGCGAATGGCAATCAACCGTTAGCATGATTTTTTAGTGTTCTTCTCAATTGGCTTTGGTAAGAAGAAATAAACCGCATAGTTAAAAGAGCAGCAAAGCCGAGTTAATCAGGCAATACGTAATAATTTAAGAATAAATTATCAAATTAATCTGTGTACTAGCAAGGTGGGTTTAGTGTCGAAACAAAAGTACAGTAAAAGAAATCATCGTCCCTATCCTCTCTATCGCTTACTCGAATACACTCGTCAATATCGCGGTCAAATTTGGTTGGCATCGCTGTATTCAGTGTTAAATAAAGTATTTGATTTAGCACCACCTGCTTTAATTGGTATTGCCGTTGATGTTGTTGTCAATCAGCAAGATTCAATCATTGCTCGTTGGGGTGTACAAGATGTTTATGCACAATTTATTGTTCTTTCCATTCTAACTGTTATTCTTTGGATTTTTGAGTCGCTTTTTGAATATGCTCATTCCCGACAATGGCGAAATTTAGCTCAAACAATTCAACACGATTTACGTTTAGATACTTATCAACATTTACAAGAATTAGAATTAGCTTATTTTGAAGAACGCAGTACAGGCGGTTTGATGTCAATCTTGAGTGATGATATCAACCAGTTAGAACGCTTTTTAGATATTGGTGCGAATGATTTAATTCAAGTTACAACAACGGTAGTTGTGATTGCGGGTGCTTTCTTTATTATGGCCCCAAGTGTAGCTTGGATGGCAATGCTTCCTATGCCATTTATTCTTTGGGGTTCGGTGGCATTTCAACGATTGTTAGCGCCGCGTTATGCAGATGTGCGTGAGAAAGTGGGTTTTCTCAATTCGCGTCTTTCAAATAATTTGTCAGGAATGTTGACAATTAAAAGCTTTGTTGCAGAAGACTACGAAGCCCAACGGGTACAAGAAGAAAGTCATGCTTATCGTCAAAGTAATAGAAAGGCAATCGCACTTTCTGCGGCGTTTGTACCACTGATTCGCATGATTATTTTGGCAGGTTTTATCGCATTGTTACTTTATGGTGGTTTGGCAGCGGTGCAAGGGACAATCACTGTTGGAACTTACAGCGTATTGGTATTTTTGATTCAGCGGTTATTATGGCCTTTAACGCGATTAGGCGAGACGTTTGATCAGTATCAACGCGCGATGGCTTCCACAAGTCGCGTGATGAATTTACTCGATACTCCAGTGGCGATTCATACTGGAAATGTATCGCTTCGTGTGGAGAAGGTACGGGGTGAGATTGAATTGCACCATGTTACCTTTGCTTATAATAATGGACACGATCCGGTTATTGAAAACTTATCGTTGTCGGTTCCGGCGGGAAAAACGGTCGCAATTGTCGGTTCTACAGGTTCGGGTAAAAGTACTTTGGTAAAACTCTTATTGCGGTTGTATGAAGTGCAATCGGGGAGTATTACGCTTGATGGTATTGAGTTACGCGATTTGAGATTTGACGATTTGCGTCGCGCAATTGGTTTGGTTAGCCAAGATGTGTTTTTGTTTCACGGCACAGTTGCCGAAAATATTGCCTATGGTAGTTTTGACGCAACACCAGCCGAAATTGTCCATGCTGCTACCATTGCAGAAGCACATGAGTTTATTATGCAACTTCCTCAAGATTACGATACCATCGTTGGCGAACGCGGACAAAAGTTATCGGGAGGACAAAGGCAAAGAATTGCGATCGCCCGCGCGGTTCTGAAAAATCCTCCAATTTTGATTTTGGATGAAGCAACTTCCGCAGTTGATAATGAAACTGAAGCTGCCATTCAACGATCACTTGAGAAAATTACGATGAATCGTACAACGATTGCGATCGCGCATCGGCTATCTACTGTGCGTAATGCGGATTGCATCTACGTTATGGAATACGGCAAACTAGTTGAGAAAGGTACTCACGAACAACTCGTTGCCCAACAAGGAATCTATGCGAGCCTTTGGCGGGTACAATCAGGTTTAACCGTTGCTAGTGGTTAGTTGCTAGTCACTAATCACTTATCACTTGTATCATCAATAATTAACCAGATTTGCTCTTATTACCAGTCTTTAAATTTTGAATTGCTTATGTTTTTTGGTAGCCCTCGACCTCATTCTCAAGAAAACACTTGGCGACGTCAACTAGATCAATTTGCCAAGGTCAATCAGCAAGAACTCGCAGCTTTGTCTTGGGGATTATGGCTAGAAAATGGCGATAGTCAAGGAACGTTAGGAATTAATTTAAAGCCACAACCGCATTTTGTCTATTGTCCAAAGTCAGCAATTGAAACTTTAAATGATAATGTAGAAAATCAAATTCAAGAAATTCTAGGTATTGTTGATAATCATCAACCTGAAAAAGAAGTTTTAATTATTGGCATCGGTAGCGAACAACTTAAGCTAATACATTATGAACCAGAGCCTGCACCACCTATTTGTTACGCCCAATTAGCAACTGATGTTAATACTTTATTAGAGCGACTGGAGCAAGATTTATCTAAACAAATATCCTAAAACTGAGCGCCTTAAAATATTATGAATGACACCGATAAAAGAAAACTTCTTTCTGGATTAAGTCACGCTGCTTTGATGCTTAACGCTGTTGTCATTCCAGTTCTTGTCCCGATTGTAATTTTGCTAGCAACTCATGACTCAATTGTGCGCGGCAATGCTAAAGAAGCCATCAACTTTACGATTAATATAATTATTTGTGGTGTTATTAGCTCAATACTTATCTTAGTAGAAGGTATTGGTGTTTTCTTGCTCTTTTTCCTTGCTATTATCAGCTTTATTATGCCATTGATTGCTACTATTTATGCAGTGAAAAATGTAAATAAGCCGTATCGCTATCCTTTAATATGGCATTTTCTATAGTTGCAAATAGTCTGTTTATATAAGTGAAGCTAATAAAATCATAGGTCGCAAACTTATTGAAGTTGTCAGGCTTTGAAAAAACAAATCGGAAAATACCTAAAAAAGAAATAATGATTTAAGATCGCTATACTAAGTATCCATTGACTCTAAAGGACAATTCGGCAGAATGCAGCCTGTCCCATCAACACAGCAAAATCAAGCAAGCGAACAGGAAAGTTCTGTAGCTGTAGATACAGCAGTTTTCTTTGAACTTTCTCTAGATTCACTGTGTGTCATTAGCAAGGATGGGATTTTTAAACAGGTAAATCCAGCTTTTAATAAGACATTGGGGTATGCAAATGGGGAACTGCTAGAGCAAAAATTTATAGAATTGGTTCATCCTGAAGATCGTGCTGTGACAAAGGCGGCGATCGCTCAAATTCAAACAAGCGATCAACGTACACGTTACTTTGAGAATCGCTACCTTTGTCGTGACAGTTCATACAAAAAGTTAGGATGGACTGTTTGTTTTGAGGCAGAACCAGGATTATTTTATGCGATCGCCCGCGAACTTACTTTGATAAAGTCCATTAAAGATACGACACTCTATCGCACTCTAGCACGCAATCTCCCCAAAGCAGCTGTCTTCTTATTTGACGATAATTTACGTTACGAGCTATGCGAGGGTCAAGAAATAGCCAGCATGGGCTTTAATCAAGAAACATTGGAAGGTAAAACGATTTGGGATGTATTACCGCCAAAAACTTGTGCAGAAATTGAGCCGTTGTATCGTGCAACGCTTGCAGGACAAGAATTCATTACCGAAATGGTTTTTTGCAGTCATGTTTACGCTGTGCAAATCGTACCTGTGCGTAATGAACAGCAGGAAATTGTCGCAGGAATGATGCTTCTCGAAAATATTGATGAACGCAAGCAAACCGAAGAAGCGTTAGATCAAAGTGAGGAAACAGTACAACAACAACTTAAAGAAATTGAAGCAATTTACACCTCTGCGCCGGTTGGACTTTGCTTTTTAGATACAAATCTATGCTATGTACGTGTCAACGATCGCCTAGCAGAAATTAATGGTATTCCAGCAGCAGAACATATCGGTAAATCTGTTGAGGAACTTTTACCCGAAATAGGTGAAGTGCAAGCAAAGTTGTTTGCGCAAGTACTTCAAACGGGAGTACCGATTTTAGATGCTGAAGTACGTGGTACTACCCCAGCGCAGCCAGGAATTGAGCGCGATTGGCTAGTGAGTTACTACCCACTACGCGATATTAACGATCGCATTCTAGGGATCAATATTGTTGTTCAGGAAATTACGCAACGCAAGCAACAAGCAGCTGCACTCGCAGAACGCGAAACACAGCTAACAACAATTTTGTCGAATACTCCTGATGTGATTTGCCGCTACAGCAACGACTTTCGCTATCTTTATATTAGTCCAGCTGCTGAACGAATTACGGGTATTCCTACGCACCAATTTATCGGCAAAACCAATGCTGAAATCGGGATGCCAGAAATGTATACTCAGAATTGGAAAAATGTGATCACCGAAGTTTTGAAGACAAGCAAGCAACAAATATTAGAATTTAACTTTCCTCTTGCTTCTAAAACATGGTACTTTTACTCGATATTCATTCCAGAGTTTGCACCAGACGGTTCAGTTGAATCGGTACTTGTTGTCAGTCGCGATATTACCGAACGCCGTCAAGCTGAAGAATCTTTAGCGAAAAGTCAAGATTGGTTGCAACTGTCACAACAAGCAGGGCAAATTGGTGTTTTTGTTTGGGACACTGTAAATGGAGATATTGTTTGGACACAACAGCTAGAAATTCTCTATGGGTTAACTCCTGGTAGTTTTGGCGGTACCTACGAACACTGGCGACAACAGGTTCACCCAGAAGATATTGTACAGATTGAGCAAAGTTGGCAAAAGAAAATGCAAACTCGCGACGAAGAGTGGCAAGGCGATTTTCGGATTTTTCACGCCCAAACGGGGGAAATCCGCTGGATTGCGGCGAAAAGTCGCTTTTTCTACAACAGTCTTGGTCAACTAATCCGCATGATTGGCGTGAATCTGGATATCAGCGATCGCAAACATACAGAAGTTGCACTCCGCGAAAGCGAACTAAATTATCGGATGCTGGCAGATACAATGCCACAATTATTTTGGACAACACTCCCTGATGGCTACCATGAATACTACAACCAACGCTGGTACGATTACACAGGTTTGACGTTGGAAGAAACGAAAGGTGCTGGCTGGAATCATGTCTTGCATCCTGACGATCAACAACGCAGTTGGGAAGTTTGGCATAAGTCTTTGCAAACAGGGAAAAATTACGAAATTGAATATCGCTTGCGCCGCTTTGATGGCGAATACCGCTGGTTTTTGGGTAGGGCGTTTCCTTTACACGATGACACGGGACAAATTATTCGCTGGTTTGGTTCGTGTACTGATATCCACGATCAAAAAATTGCTTTAGAAGAACGTGATCGCGCCGTCGAACGCGAACGTACAGCAAGATCGCAAGCCGAAGCCGCGAATCGCATTAAAGATGAATTTCTAGCGGTACTCTCACACGAATTGCGATCGCCTCTCAATCCGATTTTGGGTTGGGCAAAACTTCTTCTCACTCGTCAATTTGATGAAAATACAACGCGCAAGGCTTTACAAACAATCGAGCGCAACGCCCAATTACAAACACGCCTCATTGAAGATTTACTAGATATCTCGCGCATTTTACGCGGTAAGCTGAGTTTAAATATTACGCAAGTCAACTTAGTGACAATTGCCGAAGCCGCCCTGGAAACGGTACGACTCACAGCGGAGGAAAAAGCGATTCACTTACAACTGATTATTGAAGATTCCGCGCGTTATTCTGAATTTCAGATCGCTGGAGATGCAGCACGGTTACAGCAAATTGTGTGGAATCTGCTCACGAATGCAGTCAAGTTTACTCCTCATGGCGGGCACGTAGAGGTCAAGTTGGAAAAATTAGCATCTTCTTCTGTGCAAATTCAAGTTAGCGACACTGGTAAAGGAATTGCACCAGAATTTCTTCCTCACGTGTTTGATTACTTCCGCCAAGCTGATAGTAGTATTACGCGAAAATTTGGTGGATTAGGATTAGGACTTGCCATTGTCCGTCATTTAGTCGAATTACACGGCGGTACAGTGAAAGCTGATAGTCAAGGCGAAAGTAAAGGCGCAACGTTTAGCGTTACACTACCACTTCCCGAATCTGAAATTGTTGATGAAAATTCAGGCGATCGCATTCATTACCAGAACTCTGATTTACCACTATTGGGAATACGCGCCTTAATCGTTGATGACGAAGCAGATATGCGCGAGTTACTCGTTGTAACTCTAGAACAATACGGTGCGCAAGTCACTGCTGCTGCATCAGCAAGCGAAGTTTTAGAAAAGTTACCGCAATATCAGCTTCTAATTAGCGATATCGGAATGCCTAATGTTGATGGCTATACATTAATGCGGCAAATTAGAACTTTACCACCGGATCAAGGAGGAGCGATACTCGCGATCACGCTAACAGCTTATGCAGGCGAAACCGATCAACAAGCTGCGATCGCCGCTGGATTCAACCGACATTTAGCAAAACCCGTCGAACCTGCTAAATTGTTAGCAACAATTGTTAATCTTTTAAGCAAAAAATCATAAATCTTGAGTTAATATAAGCGTCATTGCTTGCTGTAAAATCTCTTCTTGATTGACTTTTCGGGTTAATTCATCCGGTTGTTAGCGTCCTTGTTCAACTTCTAACGCAGCGCGGTCAATTGCTTCTGGATAAGCTTCTTCTAAAGCAATACGTAAATCTTCTGGTGGTAGGTAATAACTGCCTGCTTGACGACGTTTATTCTTTTTTTGAATTATCCGAATGGAATTACGAATTGACACTTCCCACAAGCGCGTAGAACGGTTTTCAGCGTATTGTTTGATAGGATGAATCAAAAGGATAACTGCATAACTGCTAATAGCACTAATTTTATCATCACGGCTTATTTCTTCGAGTTCTTCAATAATTGCTAATGCGCCTTTGATCTCACCTTGTAATAACAATTCCTTAAGGGTAAATAGTTCTTCCATAGTCCGGCTAACTATTTGCGACATGGTTAGTAATTAATAAACTTTGTCTTCTAGCTAGTACACGGAGGTGGGCTTTGTCTATCTAGGCGCGAATTCATTCGCAAAGCTGACATCATAATTATTCAGATTGACAAAATCTAAGAATATATTCAGCAGCAATTTGGGGTTGTTCGAGATGCGGTACATGACCGCAGTCTTTAATCCAAACAAGTTTACTATCAGAAATCGCCTGCTGAAATTTATCAGCATCTTTAATTCCTAAAATGCGATCGTCTTCTCCCCACAAAATCAGCGTTGGTTGCTCGATTTGCGCTAATTTATCTTTAAAAGAAGTGTAACCACCACTTTTTGTAAAAGCAATTAAAGCTTGATTCCATCCTGGCATATTTAAATGTAGTGCTGCACATAATTGTGCGTCAACTGAAGCTAAATTTTTGTTTTTATACGCTGCCCGACTAATACTATTACGAACTTTAGGATTGCGTAAAAACTCGGTTGCAAGTCGATCAAACGGAGGAAACATCAGTTTTCCCATTGCAAAACCAGCACTAAAGCCTGCACTATCTATCAAGACTAATTTTTGCACAACTTCTGGGTAAGTCAGCGTAAAATCAATCGCGGCTGCACCCCCCATCGACGCACCCACTAAAATTACAGGTTGAGCAATTAAAGCTTCCCAGAAACAATGTAGATGTGTTTTAATCGTATTCGGACTTAAAGCTAAATTTTCAATTCTTTCAGTAAAGCCAAACCCTAATAAATCAACAGCCCAAGTTTCATTTTTAACTGCTAATAACGGTAGTAAACGCCGGAATTCTAGAACAGAACTATCAAAGCCATGCATAAGTAAAATGGGTTGACCACCGTGACCTTTTTGAACATAAGCTGTAGTAATTGCTTGGGCAAATGGAGTGGCGATCGCTTGAATTTTAATACTTTTTGCAAGCTCGATTGACGTTGCTTCTATAAGTTGATTACTTAAATCATTAAAATTAATTTTCATGCCAAATTATGAATTAAAAAAATAAGGTAGTAGCCCTGATGAAAATTCAGACTACTACCAATATAAAATATATAAGATCCTAAAATTTAGCCACAGATAACGCGATTAATCTCCAGTGACAGCTTCTTTAAGTTGTTCAGCAGCTTGCTTTGTACCAGGGTCAATTGGTTCATCGAGGTTAAGTTTCTCTTTGACATTTTCAAAGAAACCTTTGTTATTATCTTGGGCTTTTTCCGCCGCAGTTTTAGTTGCTGATTTGTAGCCTTCTTCTTCTAAAAGTTTTTCGGCTTTTTCAGCCTCTTCTTTTAGTTTTTCAGCTTTAGGACGTCCCTGACTATCTACACGGTCAACTTGATACGCAGTCGCTTCTGGTGTCACAGGTTCAGCTTGTACTTGCATCGCTGTACTCACCATAAACGTCAATGCAACGAGAAAAACAGTAACAATCTGCCGCAGTTTTATTCTTTGCAACCACGATCGCTTCATTGAGACCCTCCACTATAGTTCTTGAAGTCGAAATTAAGCTTACACGGTTTAGCAGTACTCTGTTAAGAGTAGTGGGATAGAGATTTATATAAAGTATTCTTTATAAAGTTTTGTAAAAGCAAAATGTCAAGTATTATTACAGAGTTATTCGTTCATCCAGTCAAAGGGCTAACGCCGCAAGCTGAAACTCAGGTGAACTTGCAAGCGGGACATGGTGTCATTGGCGATCGCGCTTTTGCATTGATGTATGATAATTCTGCATCTTCCGATTATGTTGTTCCGTGGATGCATAAGCGTAATTTTGCAATGCAATGCGATCTTCCTGCATTAGCCGCTTTGAGTTGTCACTACGATTTTCAAAGTACATTATTAACGATTAAGCACAAAGATAGCGAATTACTCGCAGCTAAAACAAATAATTTGGATGAACGCAACTTAATCAGTTCATTTTTTACTGGCTATCTTGCAACTGATGTGAAATCACCGTTACGGTTAGTTGGTGAAAACGATGGAAAAACGCGCTACCCAGATCGCAATACAGTACACATATCACTCATCAATCAAGCAACGTTAGACCAACTCAGCGACATCGCTAAACAGCAAGTAGAGGTAAAACGTTTTCGTCCTAATATTGTCTTTGAAGGTATACCAGCCTGGACAGAATTTGATTGGATAGGACAACATTTTCAAATAGGTTCTGCACAAATCGAAGTGACTGCCCCAATCAATCGCTGTTTAAATATTAATGTAAATCCTAAAACAGGACAGCAAGATTTACAACTACTTTCTTTACTACAACAGCATTTTCATCACAAGCAAACAGGAGTTCTTGCCAAAGTCATTACTAGCGGTACAATCGCGATTGGCGATCGCTTGCAACCTTTAAATTTGTAGTACAGCATCCAAATAACAAAATCCAGCAAGCGAAATGTCTGCTGGATACAATTTTTTATTTGTAATCGAATTACATCGTATCCTTTACCGCATCTTTAGCGTCTTCGATTGCGTGCATTGCTGCGGCTTTTTCTTGCTTTGCTTGACCTTCAGCTTTATCTTTTGTACTACCCGTAATTTCACTGACAGCTTCTTGAAGCTTGCCTTCTACATTTTTAGCAACAGCTTCGGCGCGGTTTTCAATACTCATAATTATCTCCTTAAAATTGCCTTGATTTATTCGATTATTAGCTTACAGTATTTACTGAAGATTGGCATCTCTCATTAGTTATATTTTTCGTAGCTGAATAAAAAAACGTGCTTAGAGATGAAATCTGTAAGAGGTTTTCTCAGTAAACTTACGGTTAATCAGTGAAAAATACTAGCTCACTTTATTAACTATGTATTTCATATAAAAAATACTTATTCAAAGTGTGTATTAGTAATTTTACGGGAACAGTAAGAACAAGCAATTTTCAGCTTTCAACTCTAAAGTAGAGAAACTGAGTTTATATCATGTCCTCTTCTCGCTGGCATTCCTCGACAACACAAGCGAATTCAAGTCCTCAATCGAAAAATTGTTTGAATCAATTAGGGACGCAAGCAAAACGGGCAGATGATAACAAGAGTGGCTTAAATAAGCCTGTACAACGTAAATCTTGTAGTTTACGGTGGCAAGCAAGAATCTTATTTTGTAGTGCGATCACAACTTTAGCAACTGTATTATATGCTACTGCCGCCACTATTTTACTGAGAAGCTTGGAGAATGTTGAAATTGAAGATACCTACCAAAACGTTGAAGGATTTTTAGATACTTTTGCGCAATCGCAGGCAGATTTTAGCCTACGCGTAACCGACTGGGCAATGTGGGATGACACGTATCAATTCGTGCAAGATAGTAATAGAGAATACATTGAAGTTAATATCACTCCAGAATCAATCCAAAATGTTCAGATTAACGCCGCAGTCTTTCTTAATTCTAAAAATCACATTGTTTATAGCGCAGAATTTGATTTAACAACAAATCAAAAAATAGGCATACCAAAAACATTAAATCAGTATATTGCAAGTCACCAGCACTTGTTACAACACTCTAACGTTAATAGTAGTATATCGGGAGTCGTTGCTCTACCTCAAGGCCCAATGCTGATTGCTTCGCGACCGGTTATCAATAGTAAAGGTGAAGAACCAATTCGCGGAACATTAATCTTTGGGCGCTATCTTGATACAACAAAAATTGCAACCTTAGCGAAAAAAAGCCGTTTAAACCTCACATTACATAGCCTAAGTCAGACACTACCGCCAGATTTTCAGATAGCTTTAGCATCACTCTCGCCAACGCAAAGAGTTTTTATTCGCCCCCTTAGCGATCGCCTAATTGCTGGTTATATTCTACTGACAGATATCGACAATAAGCCTGTAGCAATTTTACGTACAGATAAATCTCGCACGATCTACCAGCAAGGCGTTAACAGTTTACACTATCTTTTAGTATTATTAGTGTTAATTGGATTCATTTTTACTGGCGTAACATTACCCTTATTAGACCGCTTAATTTTATTAAGATTTGAACGACAAGAACGCGAAGAACGTTATCGCGCAGTTGTAACGCAAGCTTTTGAAGGTATTTTTTTAGTAGATGCCCAAAGTAAAATTATACTAGAAGCCAATGTAGCGTTACAAGCTTTATTGGATTATAGTGAAAATGAAATTTTACAACTTACACTGTATGATATTATAGTTGGCGATCGCGAGCAGATTGATACCGATCTTCAACAAATTTTAGCAAAAGACCATAATGTCACGCGCGAATACAAATATCAGCGCCAGGATGGTTCTTTAGTTGATGTTGAAGCAAGTGCAATTCAAATTTTTTATAACGAAAAAGATGCTTTTTGTATTGTAGTAAGAAATATTACTGACCGTAAGAAAGTTGAGATAGCCCTGCGCGAAAGCGAACAACGTCTATCTTGGCAAGCAAGTCATGATTCGCTAACTGGGCTAGTCAATCGTCGCGAATTTGAGCAATGTTTGGTAAATGCTTTAAATAGTGCAAAAAATAAAGGTATAAACCATGTATTGTGTTATTTAGATGTCGATCAATTTAAAATTATTAATGATACTTGTGGTCATGTAGCGGGAGATCACTTGCTACGCCAAGTCAGTACTTTATTTCAAAATCGATTACGTAAAACGGATATTTTAGCACGTTTAGGCGGCGATGAGTTTGGCATCATTTTTTATCAATGTTCTTTGGAACAAGCTACTCGAATTACCGAAGCCCTACGACAACAACTGAATGATTTCCCATTTGTATGGAAAGAGAAAGTTTTTTCAGTTAGTGCGAGTATTGGGCTTGTTGCTATTAATGCAGATACTCCTGACTTAGGTAGCGTTTTAAGCGCTGCGGATGCGGCTTGTTATGCAGCGAAAAATAAAGGGCGCAATCGAATTAATGTTTATCGACAGAACGATCGCGAAATAGCCCAGCAACGAGGCGAGATGCAATGGGTATCGCAAATTCCTAAAGCATTGGAAGAAAATCGCTTCTGTTTATTTTATCAAGAAATTGCCTCATTAATCGGGGAAAACCATCAACAACATTACGAAATTCTATTGCGTTTAAAAGATGAGAATGGTCAAATTGTCCCGCCAATGGCTTTCATTCCAGCGGCTGAACGTTATAACTTAATGCATCTGATTGATCGTTGGGTAATTTCTACGTTGTTTGCACACCTAGCACGATCGCAAGCCGAAGAGAATACAATTTACGCGGTGAATCTTTCGGGTGCAAGTATCAATGATGACAGTTTTGTTGATTTTGTGCAAGCTCAATTTGCATACTATCAAATTCCACCATCAAGTATTTGTTTTGAAATAACCGAAACATTAGCGATCGCTAATTTAAGTCAAGCAGTGGGATTTATTCAAAAACTGAAAAATCTTGGATGCTATTTTGCCTTAGATGATTTTGGAAGCGGAATGTCTTCGTTTGCGTATTTAAAAAGCTTACCAGTTGATTACCTAAAGATTGATGGTTCTTTAGTAAAAGATATTGTCCAAGATGCGATCGCCTACAGTATGGTAGAAGCAATTAGCCGCATTGCGACAGTCATGGAACTACAAACAATCGCAGAATTTGTTGAAAACGAAGCTATTCAAGAAAAGCTGCGAAAATTGCCCGTAGATTATGCGCAAGGATACGGAATTGCTAAACCCAAACCGTTAATTGATAGCAGAGGTCAGGGATAAACGCTAGTTGGGGCAATTTGACCACTCCTAATTTCTTGTTAGCGAGTATCATCTACCAAAGCCAAATCCTCAGGTGTATTGCAGTTGAAAAGCATTTCTGTACTTGGTAACGATAAAATGTGTACGGGGTGTTGTGCAAGCCAAGATTGAAACGACCGCCCGCCTTGGGTAATAAAAGCATTCAATACAGGGAAACAACTACGGGGGTAGAAGCCACACAACGGGTCCCAACCCTTGTCGTGACACGGTAAAGCAGCGATCGCATCTTCAGGAACATTTTCTAACTCTTCTACCCAATTTTGCAGTACCTCTATTTGCAGTTTTGGTAAATCGCAAGCAAGTAATAATACCCAATCGGTTTGCACCACCGCAAGTCCTTGCGCAAAACCAACTAATGGACCATGTGGTAAAGGTAAAGTGACCTTGGTTGAAGTTGGTGTACTTAGATTTTCTTGCGAAAGTGGAACTTCACGCACAAATTGGCAATTGTTCAGAGATAAGTGTTGATATTTCTCAGGTGTAGGCGTGATAATGTAAACTAAATTGCATAAGCTGCTAGCGACATCACACACGCGTTTTAACAGTGGGACTCCTTGGACTGGTAGCAAAGCTTTATCTTCGCCCATCCGCGAACTTTTCCCACCAGCTAAGACTATCGCACTAAGCGAGTGTATCGCGTTTGAAAATGTCATTTGTATCTACTCAGTAAGTGGGTAAAAATGAACATCACTAAAAAGTTGGTCATTGGTAAATGGTAATCAGTAGCGATTAGCTTATGAGGGAATTGCTAAATGCTTTCTCGTTACCCATTTAATTACGTTTACACACTGATTAACCTAAACCGCCAAATAGCG
The DNA here is from genome assembly GCF_001904655.1 of Chroogloeocystis siderophila 5.2 s.c.1. Taxonomy (NCBI): domain Bacteria; kingdom Bacillati; phylum Cyanobacteriota; class Cyanophyceae; order Chroococcidiopsidales; family Chroococcidiopsidaceae; genus Chroogloeocystis; species Chroogloeocystis siderophila. Next base: position 267,315 of record NZ_MRCC01000006.1, read on the forward strand.
GCGGAGAAAACTCTCTAAAGTTTCTAATTTCAAATTAAACACTGACTCTAGGTGTGCAATTTCATCATGCGTACAGAAAAACTCATTAGCAAGCAAAGTGCGAAAAGTTCCTAAAGTCTTCTGAACTGGAGGATTTAGTAACCCTAATACAGTACGAAAACCATCGATAACAAATAAGGGTGGATTAATAATGATTGGTTCTTGATTAAAAACGCGACCAAAAATGTGGGGAACGTCTTCACGCTGTAAAATTTCTGGTCCTCCTACGGGTAAGATTTGGTTTTTTGCGCCGCCAACCGAAACCGACTTCACCACCATTTGCGCTAAATCGTCTGTACTGACAATTGAAGTACGATTTTTGGGATCGCCTATCAATAAATACATTCGTGTTTGGCGAAATCGTTCAGCAAGTGATAGCAGATTCGATGATAATCCAGCAGGGCGAAAAATCGTATAATTCAAACCACTCGCTTGGAGATATTGTTCGACTGCGCGTTTGGCTTTGAATGTGGGAGCATCTTCATAGCCACGATCTGCACCCAATACCGAAATAAAGACAAAGTGTCGCACCTGTTGTGCTTGCGCGTGGTCAATTAATTCGATGTTGGCGCGGTAATCTAGTGCTAAAGCATCGCCATCCGAACCATGCGTACTAATGATGTACTGCACTCCTTGACAAGCTTTGTGAATATCCTTTTCTTGGCGCAAATCACCAATAAAAATTTCTGCGCCTCGGTGTTCCAACTCTCCATAGCGAGAATTAAGCCGAACAAAAGCGCGTACAGGTAATTCCTGCTGTCGCAGCAATCTGACTACTCTCCGCCCAATTTGTCCTGTTGCACCTGTGACTAGAAACATAGCAGCATTGTCCCTGAAGTTTGATATTAGATAGTCGCCAATAATTCCTAATGCCAAGTTTAAAAGCTAAAATTCGACAACAACAGGAGCATGATCGCTTGGTTTTGGTAACTTTCGGGGAGTGATATCAATAAAGCAGCTTTTTACTTGTTTGTATAGATCCTGCGTGAGATAATGATGGTCAATTCTCCAACCTAGGTTACGGCGAAAAGCGCCACCGCGATAGTCCCACCAGCTGTAGTGTCCTGCTTCAGAAGTAAATTTACGAAAAGCATCGCTAAAGCCTAATTCTACGATTTCACGCAGTGCTTGTCGCTCAAGTTCTGATGCCATAATGTGCCCTGTAAGAATTGCGGGATCGTGTAGATCGCGGTCTTCGAGTGCAATATTAAAGTCACCACAGATACAAATGTTAGCGGATAAAACTAAAAGCGATCGCAGGTATTCGCGTAAAACTTGCAACCACCGCAATTTATATTCATACTTATCACTACCAACTGCTGCGCCATTTGGGACATAAAGATTCACAATCCGCACATTTGCTATTACCCCCGTAATCAGACGTTTTTGCGCATCAAGTTCGGATAAGTCGGCGATCGCCTCGCCTAATATTGGTGTAAATCCTGTACTGACATCTGTTAACGGCGAACGACTGAGAATTGCCACACCATTGTATGATTTTTGTCCAGAAGCATAGACATGATAGCCAAGTTGTTCAAAAGGCGATCGCGGAAAATCTGCATCGACAACTTTGGTTTCTTGCAAACACAACACATCAACGGAATTTTGCTGTAACCAAGCAACAACGTGTTCTTGGCGAGTCCGAATTGAATTAACGTTCCAAGTGGCAATTTGCATCAAGTAATTGGCAATCAGCACGAGCTATCTTTAGCTTATTAGTCTGCCACATCAGCGGAACTTGATGACATTTCCTACGCCCGCGATAGTATGTACCGCAAAATTACTCAGTGTCGAACTCTTGCTTTCTGCGTAGTAAGATTGGCGGTTGTGTCACTAGTCCGACAAGATGATCGCTGGTAAAGCAGAGGCTTGATTTATTTTCGTCAATGGGAATTTGGAATAAATAGCTATCTTGTTTTCCCTGAGTTCGCGCCAAAAAAGCCGCAATCAAGCTACGCAGTAATGGATTATCCGATTTAACTTTAATTTGGTAGCGAAAACCGCCATTGAGTAAGATTTCAACGAAAATCTCTTTAGTTGCATCACTTACGGGTGACGTTGCATCGATAACGTCTAGTTCTTTGTTGTCAGACACACTTATCCTCCTTATTAATTCTGACAAAACCATACAAGAAAGCACATCTTTAGTTTATGCATTAAAAGTATCTCATTCAAAAAAAGTAGCGCTAAAGTTGACTCTGTGCTGCGATCGCCCTCTAAATTTCCCACAACGAGCGAACTTCAACTTCAAAGTTCCCAAAATTACAAGATAAGAAAGCCTACGAGTTATGTAGCTAGTTAATATGAAAAAGTAGAGTGAACAATGCTCACTCTACCCCAAATTATTCTAGAAGCCAAATCGTGTTAGTAGCCTACGGCTGATCCATCACCTCTAGAATCAGCCCCACCATGTAGTACGTTCGTTGTCGGATCAACCAAAATAGCGCCAGCGTGTCCCATTGTGTCAGTATAATCATCAACCACATTCACAGGATGCCCGCGTTTAGCTAATTCCGCAGTCACATTTTCTGGAACTCGTCCTTCAATTTTTAGGTCATTAGAAGATGCTCCCCAAGTACGTCCATGTAACCATCTTGGTGCATCAATTGCCTCTTGAACACTAAAGCCGTAATCAACAATACGAGTTACTAATGCTGCTTGGGTTTGTGGTTGACCTTCACCGCCCATTGTGCCATATATTAAATATGGTTTTCCATTTCTAAATAGCATTGCTGGATTTAAAGTGTGAAAAGTCCGTTTTCTTGGTTCTAAACGATTAATGTGGTTCTTATCTAACGAGAAGAAACTACCACGATTCTGCAATAATACTCCAGTATTTCCAGCAACAATTCCTGAACCGAAATCATGATAAATACTTTGAATTAAAGAAACAGCATTTCCATCTTTATCTACGACTCCTAACCACACAGTATCGCCTTTAGGATCGAGCGGCTTTGCTTCTTTTAACGTTTGATTCATATTGATTCGGGCTGCTAATTGTCTACCGTGGTTTACGGATAACAGCGAATCAACAGGGATCTTCACAAATGCAGGGTCAGTAACATATTTATCGCGATCGGCAAAAGCTTGTTTGGTAGCTTCAACAATGAGGTGATAGTAGTCTGCTGTTCCTTCTCCAATTTTTCGCAAATCAAAGTTGTTCAGGATATTGAGAATTGATAGTGAGGCTATTCCTTGAGTAGGGGGAGGGAAATTATAAGCTTGATATCCACGATAATTTGTAGAGATTGGTTTAACCCAGTCGGAAGTGTGCTGCGCAAAATCTTGCAACGTTAAAAGTCCACCATTTTTTTGGAGATCGGTGACAATGCGCTGAGCAATTTCACCTCGATAAAATACATCTGCTCCTTGACTTGCAATAAGCTTTAAAGTTTGTGCAAGTTGTGGTTGTCTAAAGATTTCTCCAGCTTGATAAACTTCTCCATTAGCTTTTAAATACGTCTGGCGAAAAGCTGGAAAACGTTGTAATGCACGAAATTCTTGATCTTTTTCATCAATATTTCGCTTTGTCCAAATTTCTTGACTTGGCGTTACGGGAACACCTGATTCGGCATAACTAATAGCAGCAGTAAATAGCTGATTCCAAGGCAGAGAATTATCCATCGTCTTTTGAGCATAATTATAGGCTTCTTGCCACCCTGAAACCACTCCAGGTACGGTATTTGCTGCTAAGTATCCTCTAGAGGGAATCTTTTCGTAACCCTGTTTTTGATAAAATGCAATTGTGACTTTTTCTCCTGCACGACCACTAGCATTGAGCGCCCTTAGTTCATTGGTTTTGGCGTTATAAACTAGCCAGAAATTGTCGCCGCCAATGCTATTCATATGCGGATAGACGACAGCTAAAGTCGAAGCTGCAGCGATGGCCGCATCTACTGCATTACCACCGCTTTTAAGCACTTCGAGGGCAGCTTGAGAAGCATGGTAGTGTGGAGTTGTAACCATGCCATTGGTAGACATGGTTGTTGGTCTAGCTGCATTTGCGACAGATGTCACTGAGAGACTTGATATGCTTGCTACTGTTGGAGTAAAAACAGCTGAAATATATGTACTAGTTAAAACAGCTGTGATTTTTTTACTCAGTAAGTTCAATGGAGTCTCCTTTATCAGATTGTAACTTGTACGCTTTCTGATTAAGACACTCGCTGAGTTAAACAATCAGTAACAAATTTAACTTTTTAGTGATTACAAAAAATTCAATTTACACAATACAATTCAATTCTCCCGCGCGTTGCGTAAAGCGATAATTTTCTTGATAGTCAACAGGACAATCAATCACCGCCGGAACATCTTGCGCCAACGCTGTTTTCAAAATAGGAATAAAATCAATTGTCGCTTCAACGCGATAGCCTTTGAGTCCCATGCTTTCCGCTAATTTTACAAAATCAGGATTACCAAAATGGACAAAAGAAGAACTGCCAAATTGATTGCGCTGCTTCCATTCAATTAAGCCATAACCACCGTCATTAAAAATTAAAGTGACAAATGGCGTACCAACGCGCAAAGCAGTTTCTAACTCTTGGCAGTTCATCATAAAACCACCATCACCTGTCGCTGCAACAATTTTGCGATGAGGATAAATAAGTTTCGCCGCTACCGCGCCAGGAATGGCGATTCCCATCGCCGCAAAGCCATTAGAAATTAAACACGTATTTGGGCGATCGCAATGATAATGTCGTGCAATCCACATCTTATGCGCCCCGACATCTGAAATCACAACATCTTCCGGTCCCATCACTTGGCGCAAGTCATAGATGAGTTTTTGGGGTTTAATTGGAAAGCCATCATCGTTAGCATATTGTTCGTAATCAGCGCGGATATCTGCGCGTAATTCTAAGGCATAAGGATCGGGTTTATCGTCGCGGTCTGCGCGTTTTAAAATTTCGTATAACGAATCCGAAATATCGCCAACAACTTCAACCAGAGGAATATAACTACTATCAATTTCTGCGGGAGTTTCACCAATATGAACAATTGGGATTTTACCATCAGGATTCCATTTTTTCGGGGAATACTCGATTAAATCATAGCCAATTGCAATAACTAAATCAGTATTATCAAAACCACAATTAATATAATCGCGTTGTTGCAAACCCACTGACCATAGTGCTAGTGGGTGCTTATAAGGAATCACGCCTTTCCCCATAAAAGTATTAGCAACCGGAATATTTAGTTGTGTAGCAAACTCAGTGACAGCTTCACTTGCATCAGCACGAATCGCGCCGTTACCAACGAGAATAATCGGGTTATGTGCATTGGAAATCGCTGTTGCTGCCTCAGTAATACTATGAAACGCCGCGTATGTTCTTTCTAATTTGTCCGTCTTTAAAGGATTACCTGTAGCGGGCATTGCGGCAATATTTTCTGGTAAATCAATATGAACCGCACCAGGTTTTTCACTTTGCGATCGCTTAAAAGCTTTCCGGACAATTTCGGGTGTATTACTAGGACGAACAATTTGCGTATTCCACTTTGTTACAGGGGCGAACATTGCCACTAAATCTAAATACTGGTGGGCTTCGATGTGCATTTGATCCGTTCCCACTTGTCCTGTAATTGCTACCAAGGGCGCACCATCTAAATTCGCGTCAGCAACTCCTGTCATCAAATTCGTCGCCCCAGGACCTAATGTCGAAAGACACACTCCCGCTTTTCCAGTTAAGCGTCCGTAGACGTCTGCCATAAACGCTGCACCTTGTTCGTGCCGCGTTGTGATAAATTGGATTGAAGAATTTTTCAGCGCTTCGAGGACGTGTAAATTCTCTTCTCCTGGCAAGCCAAAAACGTAGCGCACGCCTTCGTTTTCTAGGCATTGCACTAATAATTCTGCTGTATTCATACATTTCTCCTTAGAAAGAGGTCAGAGGATGGGGATCAGGGGACAAATTTGAGAACAGGGAAACTAAGAAAGTCTTTAACTCAAAACTCATCCCTAGCCTCTCACCCCTCGCTCCTACCTTACCCACACTGTTTTAACATTGACAAACTCATGGATACCTTGAATGCCCAATTCTCTACCATAGCCGGAACGTTTAATTCCACCAAAGGGCATACGCGGATCGGATTTCACTAAATCATTAATAAAAACTGCACCAGCGTCTAATTCGGAAATTAGGCGATCCCGTTGGTGTGCGTCGCTAGTCCAAGCACTAGCACCCAACCCAAACGGCGTATTATTGGCAAGTTGAATCGCTGCGTCGATATCGGAAACGCGAAATAAAAGTGCCACTGGCCCAAAAAATTCTTCGTTGTATGCCGCCGAACCCGCAGAGATCTCGCTTAAAATCGTTGGTGGATAGTAGTTTCCTGGACGCGATAACGGTTTTCCCCCTACGAGAACTTTTGCGCCACTTTCAATACAATTTTGCACTTGCTGATCTAAATCTTGCAAAATTCCTGGCGTTGCCAATGGTCCAATATGGGTATCAGGATGCATCGGATCGCCCACTTTGAGCGCTTGAAAGTGTTCTATCAATAATTTCTCAAATTTGTCGGCGATCGCATCTTCAACGATAAATCGTTTAGCAGCAATACACGATTGACCATTATTAAGCATTCTTGCGGTAGTAGCCGTTGTCGCAGCTGTTTCAATGTCAGCACTTGCTAACACAATAAAGGGATCGCTACCGCCTAATTCGAGTACCGTTTTCTTTATTTGTTTGCCAGCATGGGCGGCTAAACTTGCGCCTGCGGGTTCGCTTCCGGTTAACGTTGCGGCTTTGACGCGTTCATCTTCAATCAACGCGGGTACTTTGTCAGCGCCTACTAACAACGTTTGAAAAACTCCTAGGGGAAAACCCGCACGTTGGATAATATCTTCAATGGCTAATGCGCACTGCGGTACGTTAGACGCGTGTTTGAGTACGCCTACGTTTCCTGCCATCAACGCGGGTGCTGCAAACCGAAAAACTTGCCAAAAGGGAAAATTCCACGGCATAACTGCTAAAATGATTCCTAACGGTTGATAGCGGATGAAACTCTGACTTGCGTCTGTTTTAACTGCGACATCTGCGAGAAACTCGGCGGCGTGTTCTGCGTAATAGCGACATACCAACGCGCATTTTTCAACTTCGGCGATCGCGCTTTGTAACGGTTTCCCCATCTCTAGGGTTATTAACTTCGCGTATTCCGCTTTGTGTTGTTCTAGAATCTCTGCCGCAGCCTGCATATAATGCGATCGCTCGGCAATTGACAACCAACGATACTGCTCAAAGGCTGTTTGTGCTTGCTTCAGTCTATCTGCAATTTCGGCATCGGTCAGCGGCTGAAACGTTTTCAGCGTTTCCCCTGTTGCGGGATTAATTGTAGCGATACCCATTACCTGACCTCTTTGATAAATTCATTACAGAAAATTTTTATTTTGCTCCCATAATCGCTTTTTCTGATTAAATTATCGCTTTTTTTTGTCATCTTAATTATAAAAAGATCGTGTAAAAGCTCATTGATTATTTCTGAGTAAATTTGCCTAATGTATCGAGCGTAACCATTATCAAGTGGTGATCGCAGCCTACATATAAGATATTTCAAACTTATGCTTTTACGGTTGCCAAAATGTTTAGTAGCGGGTAAGATATTAAAAAAATATTAAATAGAGTAACAAGTTGTAAAGGTAGGAAATTATGTAACTCAAAATCCTTGTATCTGTTCACGTGTAAGAACTTTAGTGCAACAGTTTATTATGTTGCATAAGTTTAAGGGATTCTCATTTTAGACATCGATTCAGTCTAAACTGAACTAAAGAAGACAAAATAAATTCAAATCGTGTTAGCTTGTCCCGCTTTTCACTCGACCCCATGCACAGAATGTAAATGAGTGGGTTAGTTATCTACGAGCCAGTCCACTGTAAGCGCCGTCTCTCGCCGCTTAGGGAGTGCCTCAAACGTGATTTTGTGAGGACTGCCTCATAGATTGAAGACCTTCCGTTTAGGGAGTAGTAAAGTTGGAAGTACTCTTAACAAGCAACAAACAGATAGTGAATCAGCCACTGGTTCTCGCAGTTGATGACGACGAAGATAGCTTATATTTAGTAACTGAAGTAGTAAAAGGTAGTAATTTATCGTGCATGACTGCCACAGATGGTAAAACGGCTTTATCATTAGCGCAGCTGTATCAGCCGAATTTAATTCTATTGGATATTTTGCTACCAGATTTGAATGGCGTCGAAGTGTTATATCATTTGAGAAGAAATCCGCAAACTCAAGATATCCCTGTGATTGCAGTGACAGCGCTAGCAAAAGAAGAAGATTGCGATCGCGTCATGGCGGCTGGTTGCGACGGTTACCTCACTAAGCCCTATATGCTAGACGACTTAGAAGATCTGATTTTCCGCTACTTGTGCTTCACCGCCGCCACAGCTTAGTTGTGGTTAAACTGGCTTAGCAGCTAAAACGACAATGATACTAGTCCGATCCGAGTCGATATTAGAACTGCCAAGCATATCTACTGCAGAGACGTCAAGAACTTCCTCGATTAATTGTTTGAGTTGTGGTTCAATAGCTTTATATAAATTCCAACCAACTTCTTGCGCTAAATCGTTTTTACGATTTTCTAAAAGGAGCCTTTCAGGTGGAGTTGTTGGATGTTCAACTATAACAGTTAAATTTTGGTTTGATAAATTGCAGACAACTTTTTCAGGTAAATGTCCTAGCAGATTAAAATATAAAGCCTGAATCTGTTGCGCTAAAATCGCCTCTAGCTGAATGCAATTGGTGGGAATATTTTCCTCCATAAACTTATCAATTAAGAAAGATATATTAATAGGAATAACGCCTCAATAAATTATCAAATTCTATTCGCATACTCAAACAGCCTAAAGACAGATAATTGCATCGAGTGATAGAAATCTAAGACATCATTTAATAATGTGGCTTTTGAGGCAATGTCAATCTATCTAGAGTCGTAAATTTTTCTGTCTAAAGATGTATTTATTTATAACAATATTGTAAAATTAGAAAGACTATATAGTCCTTTTACTAGGTTGCTATGTTCTCCGCCAACAACAGACCATTGCGAAATTGGTGGATAGACTGCGAGCCAGTCCATTGCAAGTGCTGTTTTATGCACCACTTGGGGAATGCCTCGCCGCAACGGCTACAAAAATTAGTCATACGCTTTTGCGGCTTCTCCTAAGTATGAATATGAATTTGCAAAGTTCTTCTAATAGTCCTCAGCAGGATCAGCTAAGACAACCGTTAGTCTTAGCTGTAGATGACAATGAAGACAATTTGCAGCTATTGGCACAGTTACTCATATTGATTGAGTGTTCTCACATTACGGCAACTGATGGTCAAACAGCAGTGATCATGGCACAAAATTATCAACCAAACTTGATTTTATTAGATATGATGCTGCCCGATTTGGATGGAATTGAGGTAGTATCGCGCTTAAAACAAAACCCAGAAACAATGGAAATTCCTATTGTGGCGGTGACAGCAATGGCAAGAGAAGAAGATCAGCAACGCTTTTTGCGTGCAGGATGTAAGGAATACATCAAGAAGCCCTATATTATTGAAGAACTAGAAGCAACAATTCGCCGCTGTCTTGGTTAATGAATGTTTTTATAACAAGGTAATACAGTGGACAGTTGATAATGTATAATTTAAGACATATTACGAAGTTTTGGTGTTTCTGCCAAGATCGCTACAGTAGCAGTACGACCTGTATCGAGTTTTGCATTACTTAGTAGATCGACAACACCCACTCCAACGACTTCTTCTATGATTGATTGAATTTGCGGCTTTAACGCCTCATCAATCTCGGAACGAACTTCTTGAGCTAATTCTTCTTGACCAGTATTTACGAGAAGTTGCTCAGGTTGCGTAATAGAATCTTCTAAAATAATCGCCACCTTTTCATCAAAAATTTGGCAAGATATGCGGCTCGGTTGATGCTCCAATTGATTGCGATATAGTGCCTGAATTCGCTGTGACAAAGCACGTTCAATTTGCCCACGCGTAGGAGTAGAAGAATCCATAGTTGATCAGATGAAGAAAGTAGTTGATCAGATGAAGCAGTTTTCTACCCTTGGTGGGTTGATATCACCTGACATAATAGATTGCACAAATTCAACTATACTCCTAATGGAAGAACTTTGGGTGAAAAATTAGTGTAGTCGTCAATCATCGCCTTGGGGATAAATCAAGATTTTGTAAGTCTCTTGAGTAGGAGCGATCGCGCGTTCTACCGCCGCCGATAATTCTTGTAAAGGAAAGCGATCGCTAATCAAAGCAGCGACATCGATGCGCGAATTGAACACAATATCTGCAGCGAGACTTTGCAACCGAAACGAGGAACTGTAGCTACCGATCAAGTCAATTTCGCGACGGTAAAGAATATTTGGATTTAAGGGAATTTCAACTTCCTCAGCGAATTCTGCAAAGAATAGAACTTTACCACCTTTGCGCGTACAGTCTAAAGCTTGAAAAAAAGCTTTTTCGCTAGGAACTGCAAGGAGTGTCGTATCAACACCCATCCTCTCGGTCATCGCATGAATTTTTGCGACTAAATCTGCATCACGTGCGTCAAACGCAGCTTGGGCACCAACACTTAAGGCTTTGGCAATTCGGGAAGGAAGTAAGTCAGTTGCGATCGCCCGCGCGCCAAAATACTTTACCAACATAATAAACATTAACCCAATTGGTCCTGCACCTGCCACCAATACAGTTTGTCCTGGGGCAATTTGAGCTTTTTTCACCGCTTTGAGACAGCAATTCGTTGGTTCGACAAAACTAGCGATTTCAAAACTCACATGTTCTGGAATCGGAATTAACCCACCGTTACGTACAATATGACCAGGAACCTTAACGTACTCAGCAAAACCACCACCGCTGGGTGCAAATCCCGCTGTTGTACAAATGTTTTTATACACATCACACATTGAGAAATTGTCGTTGAGACAGTAGCCGCAGCGCATACAAGGAATGTGGTGCATCACAACGACGCGAGTTCCTACTTGCCAGTTTTTCACATCTTTTCCAATTGCGGCAATGACTCCTGCTGTTTCATGTCCAAAAATGCGCGGCGGTTCATGTAAAGGATAAAGAATTTTTTTAATATCCGATTGACACAAACCGACAACGCGCACTCGTACCAACACTTCATCAGCTTCGAGAGTCGGTATTGGCAACTCTTCGTAACTTAGCTGCTTGACACCGCGATACACCTGTGCTTTCATTTCGCTTCACCACTCGATGATTTTAGATTTAACATGACTGAGCAGTTCATAATTCATCAATCAATACTTTGTAGTGTTAGTCGTACTTGGCTTACAAAGTTAGGTACTTACTTGTATAGTTTTACCAGGAGTTCATCAATACTTAACTTACTGGCGGATTCTTTAAATCTTCAGACTGCTGCTGAATCAGCTGAAGCACTAATGGGTGTTGAGCTTCAATCATCTTTGCGTCGTAAAATCCCTCATCTTGTAAAAATTGAGTTAATTGTTTCATGGCTTTTCGGCGCTTACTGTCTCGCTGTTCCTTATATTGCATTAAATCTTGAAACCGTACCCGACGATGCGTTCCGACTTTGATATGTGGAATTTCTCCTTGTTCTAAGAGTTTGATAAGATATGGTCGTGAAACATTGAGCAGATCTGCGGCTTGTTGCGTTGTCAATTCTTGCTCTTGAGAAGCTATCGTAATCGCTCGACCTGCTTTTATCGCTTCGATGACTTGGCGTAAGACTTGATAAGTCGATTCGGAAACAAGAATTTCTTCTCCTTTAGGACTGACAAGCTTGGCTGTGGGTGTATGATTTAGCTGCTGAGAGTGTACAACTACATCTGTTGGAACGTTGTAGCTTAACATGATAATTTGTGTGAAATCGCGTGTAGAGTTGTTGTCGCCGATTGTAATACATAAACGCAATATCCGAAATAGCAATGCAAATATTAACAGCAGATGTGTTGGTGGTTGGGGGTAGTACGGGTGGAACCGTTGCGGCGATCGCTTCAGCGCGACGCGGTGCAAAAACAATCTTAGTGAGTGAATTTCCCTGGTTAGGCGGAATGTTGACATCGGCTGGGGTATGTGCACCGGATGGTAATGAGTTAGAATCCTTTCAAACAGGTCTTTGGGGTGCGTTCTTAAAGGATTTACAGCTGCGACAACCTGGAGGATTAGATAATAGTTGGGTAAGTTTTTTCAGCTACGATCCTCGTATCGGGGCGCGGATTTTTGCAGAGTGGGTGCAAGCATTACCCAATCTGCATTGGATTCGTGGCGACGTTCCTTTAGAAGTTTATCGCCAAGGCGGTTGTATTACTGGCATTCGTTTTCGTAAGTTCGCAGTGACAGCAAAAATAACTCTCGATGCTACCGAATTGGGAGATCTCCTTGCTTTAGCGGATGTTCCTTATCGCTGGGGTTGGGAATTTCAGTCAGCGTGGAACGAACTAAGTGCGCCAGTAGAACCTAACGCTTTAACTGCACAATACCCCGTTCAAGCACCGACTTGGGTTATCGTTATGCAAGATTATGGTACAGATATAGCACCAGAAATTGCACCCGCACCGAATTACGATGCATCAAAGTTTACTCGTGCGTGGGAAAACTACAGTGTAGAGCAATTTTTAAACTACGGGCGCTTGCCAGAAAATCGATTTATGATTAACTGGCCCGTTCATGGTAACGATTACGGTGTAGAAGTAGAACGTTTAATTACCTCAGAAACAAAGCGAAACGAGTTTCTGCAAGAGTGTTTTTGGCATAGTCAAAATTTCGCTTATTTTATTCAATCGCAAATGAGTCGCCGTTATGGTTTGGCGGATGTTTTTGATACAGGTTTGGCGATGCATCCTTACTACCGAGAAAGTCGCCGTGTTATCGGGTTAGAGACTTTATGCGAACAAGATATCTTACCAATACCAACAGGACAAGTTGCCGCTTTAAAACCTGATGCGATCGCCTTCGGTAACTACCCTAACGATCACCATTATCCAGGCTTTGAGTTTCCGCTTGCGCCAAAATCATTGCGTTGGGGCGGGCGTTGGACGGGAACACCGTTTACAATTCCTTACGGTTGTTTGATTCCTGCAACTATTGATGGATTAATGGTGTGTGAAAAGAATATTTCTGTATCGCATATTGCCAACGGAGCGACTCGCTTACAACCTGTTGTCATGGGAATTGGACAAGCGGCGGGTATGGCGGCTGCTTTGTGCGTGGAACAGAGGTGTCAACCCCGCGATTTAGCTGTGAGAACTTTACAAGAAGCATTACTTGTCGAAAAAGCGGCGATCGCTCCTTTATTTAATCTTCCACCACAACATCCTGAGTGGTTATATTGGCAAAAATATTACTTAGATAATCCAGAGAAATACCCAATTGATGGTAATTGTCCGTGTGTTGTGTATCAAGATATGCCGCCAGATACCACAACCAACTTTTCGGGAACTTTTTACAGACATAATATACAAAATTATACCATTTTAATTGATTCACCTACGGAATCTTGCGGTAGTTGGGTGTTAGTGACGTTGCGATCGCATATCGATCAACAATTGCAAAATTACACTCATGCTAAACAGATTAGCGTATACGGACGCTTAAATTATGCAGGTAAGTGGTTGTTAGTTGAAGAAATTGCTGATTAAGAATGCTGAAATCGCATTCTGACCTCATAAACTCCGAACAATATAATTGCTACCGCTAAAGGTAACAAATAGTACACGGCACGATACACTAACAGCGATCCTAATACAGCAGCGGCGGAAACTTGCGGTGCAAGAATCAACACAATCACACTTTCAAAGACTCCTAATCCTCCAGGAATATTGCTGATCACGCCTGCAGTCATTGCGAGTAAGTAGATTCCAAGAAACTCTGGATACGATACCGCAGTCGGAAGCAGGCTATAAACAACCGCCGCAGCCAAACTCCAGTCTAAGCTAGAAAGGCCGATTTGAGCGATCGCAAGCGATAAAGACGGAAAGCGAAATTGATGTCCGCGCACGCTCAGAGATCGCCTGTTAAGCCAACTTCCCAACAGATAACTAGCAATCAGTAGCAGGAAAATTATCCCCAAGGGACGCACGGAAAACCACGGTAAATTCAACTGTGCAGGAATTGCAAATGTATGCAACACAAACGCAATACCACCAACGCTCAATATTCCTAACCAAAAACTAAAATTGACAAAAGCAACGATTTGAGCAATTGCTTGCAATGATAATCCCCACTTGGAATAGAACCGATAACGTACCGCGCTACCTGTAAGCAGCGCAAAACCAATCGTATTACTAGCCGCGTAACTAATAAACGAAGTAAAAGCAACTTTTGGGTAAGCAAGCGATAAGTGAATGTAACGCAGTGCCAGCACATCGTAACCTGTCATCGTCAGATAACCTAACGCGGTTAATCCAATCCCAAGCCGTAAGCGACGCATCGGAATTGTTGCTAGACTATGCAAGACATCACGGTAATTATATGCGCGCAGTTCGTTAGCGATCGCCCAAAGTGCTATAGCTGCTACTATTAAGCCAAACAACACACTTAGCTTGGGTTTGATATTGTTCATAAATCGCATATTGCAACACGGTGGAAGCACCAACTTGTTTGTTTGTACAAAATATCTATCAAGTTGACACAGTACTGACACGCCACTTTTATACACTCACAAGCAGAACTGAATGTATTGTGTCGCATTCTGATTGCGATTTCTATCACTGAGGATTGTCGAATGGGTGACACTTCTGTGGACGCTTTAGCTGGTGAAAAAATTCATCTGCGTTGTGGAGTTGATTTGCAAGTTTGCTTTAATCGAGGAGCTAACCCAACTTTTGTTTTTCTCCATGGAGGGTTGGGAAATCGTTTTAACTGGCGATCGCAATACGAGTTTGCGCTTCGTCAAGGTTGGCAAGTTCTCGCGTATGATTTGGGTGGACACGGACAATCGAGTACGTATTCACGCTATTCTGTTGGACGTCATTGCCGCGATTTAAAGCGTTTATTACACCATTTTGATATCAATTCTCCGGTATTATGTTGCCATAGCTATGGAGTTCCCATTGGTTTAGAATATGCACAGTACGAACCAGTCAGCGGTATGATTGCGATCGCGGGTGGTACGCATAACCTCGCTCCTTTGTGGGAAATTCTATTGATGAAATTTATGGCTTGGGGTGGTAGATATCTTTACCACTTTCATGGAGTACAAACACTAAGTAACTTTGTTTCTAGCTCATATCGCCATCGTGTCATTCAGCAGTTTTTTGCCGAAAACCCAGCACCAACTAACTTCGATTCATACACAGCGTTAGAAATCTTTTGGGATTATAACTTTTTTCACCGTCATCAATTACCTCAATTGCACATTCCAGCATTAGTGATAACTGCGGGGAAAGACCCGATGTTTACTGCCAAAATGGGCGATGAATTAGCTGCGCATTTTAACAATGGGGCACACTTGCACTTTGCAGATGCAGGACATTTGGTGTTAGCAGAACTTCCACAGTTGGTAAATGCAGCGATCGCCGAGTGGTTAAATAATATCACATCTGGTTAAAAACTTCTCATTAAGATAGCAAGGTGTTTGAGCTTTGTGCACAGATTCGGGAATTAGAACTAAACTGAGAATATAAGTAGGATCGGCATAATTAGATATCACACTTTTTACGCTCGGGTAATGGATAATAGATATTTTGGCGTTGCGGAAAGAGTAATGATTTAAGCGAAAAGTGGTACAGTTTCAAATCGTA